>JACKFQ010000006.1 GCA_020632395.1 Candidatus Nomurabacteria bacterium
GGGCGGAGTACACCAACAGCGAGATTACACTTAGGCTCAGGAACAACCTCCGGTTTTGATATCCTCTTGGATACAACCGCTACAAATGCAGTTGTACCTTCGAACAAGATCCGTTTCAATTCAACTTCTTATATTACAACTGTGGGTTATGTAAATCAGGAATTCTCGATAGTGAATTCAGGAGTGAATTACATTGGGGCTGATTCCCGTTTAGACATAAACGATAATTCAAGTAATCCTATCGTTAGCTTTTATAATTCTTCAGGTTCTGTTGGCATTGGCCTTGGAACAACTAGGCCAGGTGCAAAATTGCAAGTTCAAGAAAGTTCGCGACCTCAACTTCGTCTTGAATATGATTCTTCAAACTATGTTGATTTTACTGCTGTCTCTGATAATTATTTCCAATTCAATGCCACTGCGCCGACGACGGCCGGTTTTTTATTTGAAGATCCAATAAGACTAAGTCAAGATAATAACTTTGAATTTGCTAGTGGTACAGGAAAATATTCGCAAGTATATACCGGAACCACAACTCCGGCTTTCTCGATCAGTGCGAACAGCATTACCACATCAAATATCATCTCTCTTACTGCGGATGGATTGACTACAGGAAAAGCCTTCACTCTTTCTTCTAGTTCTGCTCTCGGTGGAGCCTCTGGTATTTCGTACTTGATGGAATTGACAAGATCTGGAACCAACAGTAATTCCTCTCACACAGCTTACGGACTCTATTCGTCTGTCACCAATACAGGCACTCTTTCTACTAATATATCGGGCTACTTTAGTGCAAGTGGTGGTGCAATAAACTATGGGATATTGGTTCCAAACGGTTCAGTTGGTATCGGAACATCTACACCTTCTGTAAAGCTCCAAGTACAAAGCACCAGTGAACAGCTGAGAGTTGCGTACGACACATCAAATTACTTGTCTATCACAACTCGATCTTCGGATTCTGTGATATTTGATTCTATAGCACCCTCAAAAGCAGGTTTTTATTTTGCAGATGACCTTACACTTGCTTCGGGAAAAACTATCTATCTAGAAAGCGGTACCGGAACTTATTCTCAGATATATACAGGAACAACTACTTCTGCGATGAATCTCACCGCAAATAGTCTAACGACCGGAAATGGGATCGATCTTACATTGAATGCTATTACCACGGGTAAGGGGATTAGTATATCCTCAGCATCAACCGCTGGTGGAGGCTCAGGTTCTTCGTATATGTTATATTCCGATAGGTCCGGAGCAAATTCAAATTCTTCGCATACCGCATATGGGATCTATTCTTCAGTCACAAATACTGGTACAAGTTCTAAAAATATTGCCGGGTACTTTTCCGCCACAGGGGCATCATTGAACTATGCAGGAATCTTTGTAGGTAATGTTGGGATAGGAACGACAGCACCTACCTATCAGTTACAGGTTGAAAATACAAATAGTGCTAGTCCCCTAGTGTATATCAATAATACAAACAGTACGAGTAATACAAACAATGCGGGTTTGCTTATCAGAACGGCAACAGCCGCTACTGGTACACAAAAACGATTTGTTGTATTTCAAGCGGCGGCAACGAGTGTCGGTAGAATACGATTAAATAATAATAATGTTGCTTATGAGACAGGGGGAGCAGACTTTGCCGAATACTTTAGGGTCACAACCCCTAATCAACCTGGAGATATTGTTGCCTTTACAAACAAAACAGCTGTAACAGGTGACTCCATAGTGGGAGTAGTGTCAGATACTGCTGGATTTGTAGGAAATGCAAAAACTGAAGAACCCTTACCTGATCAGGCGATCGTAGGTTTTATCGGTCAAATATTCACAAGAGTATCAACAGAGAACGGTGTTATCAGAAAAGGCGATCCGATCACTGCAAGCTCAGTACCAGGAGTCGGTATGAGATCAACTCAGCCTGGTTATATTGTAGGGAGGGCTTTGGAGGATTATCTTGAAGCAGATCCGACTAAGGTCAAGAGGATCAGTGTGTATGTGAATCCGGGTTATTTCAATCCTATTCAGGCGGCATTAAATGAATGGTCATTAAATGACGGAGTTCTATCAACAACAAGCAAAGTATACAGTTCTGAAGGTTTTATCGGTGGTTTCAGCCAATTCAATTCGATTTCAGCAAATAGTTTAAATATTGCTAATGGTACTCTTACTGCTGATGCGAGTGGTATGGTAGGTGTTGCAGGTGATATAGAGATCGAAGGTAGTATAGTTGGAGATACAGATGGCTTACTTGAGATAATAGGCAGGGGTCTTAAGATCAAAGAATTACTAGCAGAGTCTATAGAAGTAAATTCCGCTACTATGAAGATCACGAATACAGAAGATCTCGTTGTTGGTACAGGATTCATTACCACATCGTCTACAGACAAGAAGCTAACGATCGAAGGAGTTGTAGAGATAAATGGCCGTCTTACAACATCAGATCCGTCGCTTATCATTGCTTCTGCGATTGAAGGAGAACTCATAGATCTTATTGTCAAAGGAGATCTGAAGGTCGAGAATATCCTAGCAGAGGGAGATATTATCGCAGAAAATGCAAGGATAAAGGGTGTAGAGACAGAGAGTATAGACCTACTAAGGGTTGATGTTGCATCCGCCTCTGCTGGTACCATTAAGATCCCTGCTGGGTATGATTCAGCCACGGTTTACTCTACATCTGTAGAGCCTGATTCTCTAGTATTTGTCACGATGAAGCGAACTGCAAGCGGACGATCATTAGCTGTGAGTACAGATGAGATAAGTTCAGGTAGTTTTGAGATCCATATCAATCAACCACAGGTAGAGGATATTTATGTAGATTGGTTGGTTGTGAGGTAGGGTTGGAAGGCATTTTATACGTTAATTAAACAAATGGCACAGTTACTCAAGGTTTCTTCGGTAAGTACATACTGTTCTTATGCAGTGATCTAAGTAATCAAACTGAATCCATAATTCACACCAAAGTCATCAGACCTAATGTAGGGTATATATATTACCCAACTTTCCCTCTCATCTCTTGACGATATTTCTAATCACAGGTATTCTGAATTAGTACAGTTTGATCTCAAAAGTTACTGCCCTGAGATCAAGCTGGGTGTAGATCAAAGTATAAGTGATCACAAGGTTGGAACTTTTTATTGCCCTGAGTTCCAACAGTCACCGTATGGACTGACCGTGAAGATCCTAACCTCACGGTCTTCTTTTTTTTATGACGACACCTCTTGTTATAAGAGCAAATCTTCCTGAATAAACACAGATAAATACAAAACATCCAGCCATCCTAATCATACCGATCACCCGATCACGCCGATCACGCCGATCACGCCGATCACCCGATCATCCGATCATCCGATCACCCGATCACCCGAGGATCATGCAGATAAAACGAGCTGATCGTCAACCTCAAATATATTGGATTTACAGGATATACCAATAGTAAATTCCACAAGAATACTATGGAAATTCCTTTTCTCTAATGATAGAATCATCAAGATCATAGAATGTACCTGTAGCTCAATCGGTAGAGCAACTGCCTTCTAAGCAGTAGGTTGTAGGTTCGAGTCCTGCCAGGTACGCCATTACTCGTGTGTATGTTCAAAGTAATTGTACAATAATACTGCTATAGGGCTACTATTTCGCTTGACTTCTGGCACAAATAATTCTCTTCGTAGAGCCTATCCTGGAGTTTTCAATAATAGAACTTATAGTTAGGGTATCGTTTGTATCCATTTCCTATTCTTACGCCAATAACTCAATATATGTCACTATATAGGTTGTTGACGACCACAATCAGTTGGGTGTAATGTTGGGTATATTAACAATATGTTGTGGTATATATGAAGTGTCCTTATTGTGGCTCTCAAAAAACAAAGGTGGTTGATAAGCGTGATAAAGAGGATGAAGGTGTCACGAGAAGAAGGAGAGAGTGTTTGGATTGTGAAAAGCGATTTACAACATATGAGAGAGTAGAAACGATAGATCTGAGCGTAGTAAAGAAAGACGGGACTTTAGAGCAATATGATAGGAACAAGTTGATGAAGAGCATCAGAAAGGCTGTCGACAAGCACTCTGTTTCAGAAGAACAGGTGTGTAGCATGGTTGAAGATATCGAGATGCGACTTCTCAACATGGATTCTATAACCGTACCATCTGTAGCTATTGGGAAGATGGTTCTGGAGCAATTAAAGGAGGTAGACCCGATAGCCTATATGCGCTTTGCTAGTGTATATAAGGAGTTTAAGAGTATCGACCAGTTCAAAGCAGAGCTAGAATCTCTGTAGGGAAATTGTTGACCCATAAATTATCAAATTGTTGCAATGCCAAGTAAGGTAGGAATTGTCAAGGATCGAAAATCCAAGGTAAGTATACGATCTGACCAAAAACCCAGACATCTCTCAACTACAAATAATGCCAGCCACTACGAGCATCCCTTTAAGAATGTGATCAAGCGAGATGGAAGGATAGAGATCTTCAACCCCGAAAGGATAGAGAACGGCATTTTTAAGGCAGCACAATCTGTAGGAGGTTCAGACAGGGAGCGAGCAAAAGAGGTGACTGAGGAGATCCTTAGGCGATTAAAAGAAAAATATCCCGAGGAGGAAGATATCAAGGCTGTGGATATACTCGAAGTATTGGAACAAACATTGCTTGATATGGGACATGGAAAGACAGCAAAGGCATTTGTGCTTTATAGAGACCTCAGAAACAAGATCAGAAATATCAAATCGCTGATAGATGCAGATGAGTTAGTTGGCGACTATATCGGAGAACATGATTGGCGAGTCAATGAAAATTCCAATATGTCATACTCCTGGCAGGGATTGAACAACCACATCTCATCGAGTGTCCAAGCGAATTATTGGCTCCATAGTATCTATTCAAAAGAGATAGCCAATGCTCATATAAATGCTGATCTTCACATTCATGATCTGGGTATGCTTGCGATATATTGTTGTGGATGGAGTCTAGAGGACCTTTTGCTGAGAGGGTTTACAGGAGTACCGGGTAAGATCTCATGTGCTCCTCCTAAGCATTTCTCTACAGCTCTTGGTCAGACTGTGAACTTCTTCTATACCCTTCAGCATGAAGCTGCTGGTGCTCAGGCTTTCTCAAGTTTCGACACATATCTGGCACCATTTGTTCGTTATGACGAACTGTCATACAAGCAGGTAAAGCAGGCCTTGCAGGAATTTGTTTTCAATATGAATGTTCCAACCAGGGTAGGCTGTCAGACGCCATTTACAAATATCACCATGGATATCACCCCATCTGGTGCATTGGCGGATGAAGCAGTGATAATCGGAGGAAAGAGGATGTCAGAAAGATACAAAGATTTTCAGCCAGAGATGGACTTGATAAACAAAGCATTTGCAGAGGTTATGATAGAGGGAGATGCTAGTGGTAGAGTGTTTACTTTCCCGATCCCTACCTACAATATTACTAAGAATTTTGATTGGGATAATCCTGCCCTTGAGCCACTTTGGGAGATGACAGCAAAATACGGTATCCCATATTTCTCAAATTATGTGAACTCAGATATGAATCCCGATGATGCGAGATCTATGTGTTGTAGGTTGAGATTGGATAACAGGGAGTTGAGAAAACGCGGAGGTGGACTGTTCGGATCAAACCCTCTTACCGGAAGTGTAGGGGTTGTCACGATCAATCTTCCAAGATTAGGATATCTTGCAAAAGACAAGGAGGATCTTTTCGAAAGATTGGATGAGTTGATGGAGATAGCAAAAGCTAGCCTCATAAAGAAAAGAGAAGTACTTGAAGAGTTTACTGAGAGAGGGCTGTATCCGTATTCGCGGTTCTACCTATCAGCTGTAAAGGACAGATTTGGTGAATTTTGGAAAAATCACTTCAATACCATCGGTATCAATGGCATGAATGAACTTCTCCTGAATTTCATGGGAGAGGACCTCTCAACTTCCAAGGGTCAAGAATTTGCAAAAGAGATCATGGAGCATATGCGAGATAAGATAGGTGGTTACCAAGAAGAAACTGGGGATATCTTTAATCTAGAAGCAACTCCGGCTGAATCGACAGGCTATCGATTCGCAAAAGCCGACAAGAAAAAGTTTCCTGAAATTATCACCGCACCAAGTATGGCCGAATCAAAAGACCCGTATTACACAAACAGCTCTCAATTACCTGTAGGTTACACTCAGGATCTATTTGAGGCACTTGATCTTCAGGATGGGTTGCAGTGTATGTACACGGGTGGGACTGTGTTCCACGCATTTCTTGGTGAGCGAATGCCCTCTATTGATAGTGTGAAGAAACTGGTCAAAAAGGTGACTGATACATACAAGATGCCATATTTTTCTGTGACACCGACATTTAGTGTTTGTCCAAAGCATGGGTATCTGCCAGGAGAGCATGAGTACTGTCCTAAGTGTGATGTTGAGATAGGGTATGTGTCTCCTGAGGAGATTGCTCAAGGCCCAGCGGAGTTTGGATTACATCCAAATTTTAGTGCAGTTTAGTTAATTTATTAATTATAAATTCATGTCAACAAATCCAGTAGAAAAGCGACGACAAAAATGTGAGGTTTATACAAGGGTTGTTGGATACATCCGGCCTGTCGCCCAATTCAACAATGGTAAAAAAGCCGAATTTTGTGATAGGACAGTATTTAAAAAGATGTAAGGGAAAATTCCCAGATCGAATATGATCATTGCTGGTTTGGAGAAATTCACATTACTTGATTATCCCGGCAAGATGTCAGCGATCATCTTTACTTATGGCTGTGATATGCGCTGCCCCTACTGCCATAATCCCGAATTAGTAACACAACGGCTTGATCGGAAAAATGCCTTTTCCGTAGATGATGTCATAGATTTCCTACAGACACGTGTGGATAAATTAGAGGCCGTTGTAATTACTGGTGGGGAGCCGACCATACATCGCGACCTAGAAGATGTGATCACTCGTATACGCGAGCTTGGGTATATGATCAAGCTAGACACGAACGGAGGGTCGCCTGAACGCGTAGAGAGTATCTTAGAGCTTGGTATAGTTGATTATTGGGCTATGGATATCAAGTACGGGAAAGACTTGTATGCACAGGGTGTTAACGGAGGCAGGAAGATACTCGAAAGGGATGTTGAGAGGAGTATTCGATCGATCATGAGTGATGGTGTTGATCACGAATTCCGTACTACTGTGATGAAGGGTATGCACGATATTGATTCTATGCACAAGATAGGAGAAATGATCAATGGTGCTGATAACTATTATATTCAGAATTTTCGACCCGGAAAGACTATCGACCCGACACTGAACAGTCAGAACAGTTTCACTCAAGGTGAACTGGAAGATTTTAAGCGGATAATGGAGGCATATGTTAAGAATGTTTACATTCGATGATGGGGATTGCCAATTTGAAAAAACTTTCATTCCTCAAGCTCCCGAGCATAAAAAACAGCACCTTAGCAACCTATCGGTAGTCTGCCAAAGTAGTCTTAAAGGCTCTTTGTGGTAATGATCTAAGGGTCTGATCCGATGGTCTACTTGAAGGTGCAGCTCGAAACCTGTCTGTCAGGATGGTTGCATGTCCTGCTTGCCTGATGGGGCTTCAGGTCCTGTTTGCTGATGTGGTTCGAAGTCGCTAGGGGGTTTTTTCCCCACTGTAACTCTGTGGTGTGTTAATAGGTGTGGATCTGTTGTGATACGATCGAAGCTGGCAAGGGTAGGGATATTAATGTTTCTCAAGCTTTCATCTCATCAAGGTATTCTTTCAAGTATCGACCCGTGTGACTTCGAGGCTCTTGGATAATATCCTGTATGGTACCACATGCTACGACCTCGCCTCCGCGATCACCACCTTCGGGACCAAGGTCTATGATCCAATCGCAAAATCTCAGTAGGTCCATATTATGCTCAATGATGATGATCGTGTTGTTCTTCTCTACAAGTTTCTTCAACACCCTGAGGAGTTTGTCTACATCGTGAAAGTGAAGTCCGGTTGTTGGCTCATCAAGGATGTATACTGTGTGACCTCTTACGGTCTTTGATAGCTCCCGTGCTAATTTGATCCTTTGAGATTCTCCTCCTGATAGGGTTGTGGCGTACTGTCCTAATTTAATGTAACCCAACCCTACATCTTCAAGCAGTTTGAGTTTACTTCGGATAGGACCTATGTTGCTGAAGAATTGTAGGGCCTCAGATACGCGCATATCTAGAACATCTGCGATATTCTTACCTTTATAATCTATCTGTAAGGCATCCTTGTTATATCTCTTACCACCACATTCCTCACAAGTGACATACATATCGGGTAAGAATTGCATCTCTATCTTGATCTGACCATCTCCTTTGCACTTCTCGCACCGTCCTCCACGAACATTGAAGCTGAACCTCCCAGCTTTATAGCCTCTCGCTCTTGCTTCTTGAGTGCTGGCAAATAATTCTCGGATCTTTGTGAAAGCACCTGTGTATGTGACGGGGTTGGATCTTGGTGTGCGTCCTATGGGTGATTGGTCGATACCAATGACCTTATCTATATGCTCAAGTCCTTCTATTGATCTGTATTCTCCAACTCGTCTTTTCCCATTCATCTTCTCGTTCATTAGGATAGGATAGAGTGTATCGTTAATGAGCGATGATTTTCCCGAACCTGATACTCCTGCTATCCCAACAAACCGACCTAGAGGTATACTTACAGAGATATCTTTTAGGTTGTGCGTAGTGACACCTTTCAGTTTGATCGAGAGAGGCGCTTTGGAGTTATCATTGAGTGTGAGCTGATATGGGGTAGGGAGTCCTTCACCGACATATAGATCTCCTTTGAGGTATTTAGCAGTCATAGACCCCTGTTTGATAAACTTGTCAAATGGTCCTTCTGCTACTACTTCACCTCCCAGGTCGCCTGCTCCTGGTCCGATGTCGACTATATAATCAGCGCGACTTATAGTTTCATGGTCGTGCTCGACTACAACGACTGAGTTCCCAAGATCTCTCAACTCTTCTAAGGTGTTGATCAGGCGTGTGACATCTCTCGAGTGCAAACCGATCGATGGTTCGTCGAGTACATAGAGTACACCGGTCAGCCCCGTTCCGATCTGAGAAGCAAGGCGGATCCTTTGTGATTCGCCTCCTGATAAGGTGTTTGCTTTTCTATCTAATGTAAGATAATCAAGTCCGACATCCGAGAGAAATTTCAATCTGCTGATGATCTCTTTCAGGATAGGTGAAGCTATTTGGGCATGATTGCCCTTTAGATCGAGATCTTTGAGGAAACGGATAGCTTCTTCTATCTGCTTTTTTACTAGTGAGTCGATATTAGTTTCAGCGATGGTGACAGCTAATGAATACGGTTTCAATCTCTTACCTTCACATACAGAGCAATCCCTCTCCACCATATACTTTTCTGTTTCCATCCGAATATATGAAGATGAGGTTTCGTGATAGCGTCGCTCAAGCTCTGGTATGACACCCTCAAATCGGGCATCGTACTCTCTGTACTGTCCTTGTTTGTTTCGATAGCTGATCCTGTAATCGCTATCTGCACCTATACCATAAAAGACAAGATCAAATATATCTTGAGGATATTCTCCGATAGGTGTCTTTAGGTTGAATCCGTGTGTTTCAGCAACTTTTGAGAGGATATTGTAGGTCCAAGATCCTGGCGTAGTGGTTCTGTTTGACCATGGAAATATCCCTCCTTCCATGATGGATAATCTAGGATTATAGATCTTGTCGATGTCTATCTCTTTCAATGTCCCTAGTCCAGCACACTTTTCACATGCACCATGTGGAGAATTGAACGAGAATGATGCTGGCTTGATCTTTGGGAAAGAAACTTTGCAGCTAAAGCAGGTGTTGTTCTCTGAGTAGAAGAATTCTTGATCATTGATCAGAACCTTTATTTCGCCCTCTGCCATGTTTGAGGCGAGTTCGAGTGCATCGGAAAGGCGTTTCTCAAACTCCTTGAATTCATCTGAATCTTCTTTGCCAAGTATATTCTTGTCAGGAGAGATCAAGCGGTCAACGATCAAGTCGATATCATGCTTGATATTTTTATCTAATTTGATCCTTTCTATATCATCTAGTACAAAAACCTCTCCATCTATGCGTACACGAAGGAATCCTTTTGAGAGCAAACCCTCTAATAGTTCAATATAAGTTCCCTTTCTGGATTGTATAATTGGAGAGAGGATCTGGATTCGTACATTCATGTCTGTTTTTTTCTGATTTTGAGCCTTCGAGGTATTTTGCTGTTTTGATAAGGTTGAAAAGACTTGTTTAGCAATCTCTTGTATAGTTTGCGCTTTTACACTTCTCCCACAGTTAGGACAGTGTGTTTCACCGATCTGACCATACAAAAGTCGCAAGTAATCGTATATCTCAGTAACGGTTCCGACTGTAGATCTAGGGTTTGAACTAGAGGTCTTTTGGTCGATAGAAATTGCAGGGGAAAGACCTTCTATAGATTCTACATCAGGCTTCTCCATCAATCCCAAAAATTGCCTAGCATAAGAGGAAAGTGACTCTACGTATCTTCTCTGTCCTTCTGCATACAGTGTATCGAAAGCGAGTGAGGATTTTCCGGAACCTGAAACACCGGTCATGACGACCAGCTTGTTTCTAGGGATATCTATGGAAATATCCTTAAGGTTATGTACCTTTGCGCCCTTGATCCTGATAAAATCCTGCATGACCGAAGATTATAGCATAGAAAACCTCCCTAGTGCTGACGTTGCAATGATCTATATGGGTGATCTGGCATAGGTAATATCGGTACAGGTGATCTAGCATAGGTAATATCGGTACGGGTGATCTAGCATAGGTAATATCGGTATGGGTGATCTGGCTACTGGTCAAGTCTGGCTATTGGTACAGCTGATTTGAGTTATTTTCGTCTATAGACCCTCTTTACACCTTGGAAGATCAGGTAGTATGCAGATCCCATGAGAGGAAGCAGAAGTATTATCAGAACCCTCAAAGTATAGAGTGGAATTATCTTTGCAAGATCGCTGAAATCATAGCTCGCTAGGTTGATATCGGAGATCTGATCAGAAACAGTAGCTACAAGCAAAACCCCGCTATAAAGCAGATAGGGAGAGATAAGTGCAATATTTCTCCAAACTAGGCTTTCACCTAAAGATGGGGTGTTATGGTTCTTGAGCATCTCATATAGGTCGATCATAAATACGATCACAGCAATGATGATCGTAATGGGGAGTAGTATAGCGTACCATGAATTTATCGAAGATTGCATACTGTCAACGATATTGCGGTACTGATCCTCTGATGCTATCTCAGATAATTTATAAAGAGCTGGATTCTGAAGTATAAATAGAAGAGAATATGCCCAAGTGAACGAGATCAAGGCGGTAATTAATGAAAGTGGTTTGGAAATAGCGGTGATGGATAGATCCATTTTCATACATTTTAATGAAAAAAAACTAATAATATATTATTATACTACTACTGCAACAAATTCGACATGTACCCGTAGCTCAATCGGATAGAGCATCAGTTTGCGGAACTGAAGGTTGCCGGTTCGATTCCGGCCGGGTACGCCACTTTGTCATGCATATCACGATCGATCAGCTTTCTATTGCCATCCGATTTATAAGATTCACCAATAAATTCACCAATAAATTTGGTTTCTGAATGCTAAATACTGTAGTGGAGGTCTTCTTGAGGTTCTTTTAAGAACTCTCAAGGTGGCCATGATCATCAGATAGTCATATCTTATTATGCTCTAAGATATTAAAACGGATGCTTAATTTAGTGAAACCTTGAAAATTCGTCATATTACATCTGGATAAAATAATGTCTTTTTGTCGAGATCAAAGTCTATCTGTGCGAGATGTACGTCATTTGCGGAAGTACCTCACCTCGATCAAAAAATATGTAAGCTTTGATAGAGGTAAACACATAGTCGATTGTTATATGTAATATTGTAGAGAGTACTTAATTCGCATTATATTGTTGTCATAACATAATTCTGATAATCTGTATGAAATAACTTATTTCCCAAGAAAAATGGATTCAAGACTTGTCCCTATAACCAATGCAGAGCTGAAAACACTGTTGGAAGACGGACTAGCTATGCATACAGAGACAGAGGAGATCTATCGTATATTATATGAAGGCGCTCCAGTAAAAAAGAATAATGGTAAAAGGACAGCAGATAAGGATATTCACCCTGTAGTTGAGTATACCGGAGTCGCTTTTGATGTACCCGAAGGTCGTTGGAGGCATTTTAAGGGTGGTGAGTATTATGTATACGGAGCTTGTGAAGACGGCGACGGTGAAAGTTATATTCTGTATAGACATTTGGATGGCAAAGGTCAGAAAAAGCTATGGCTAAGACCAAAAGAGATGTTTTTAGGTATCAAGCAGTTAGAGAACGGCGACCTCGTAGAGCGCTTCGTCTATCTCGGGAGTTGAGACCGGATGCGGTACGAGGATCGGGGGCGAGGATCGGTAATTGAGACCGTGAGTTGAGACCGGATGCGGTATGAGGATCGGGGGCGAGGATCGGTAGCTGAGGTTGGTAATTGAGATCTGGAGATGAGACCGGGACAGGTGGTCTATAGCGGGGATCTGTAGATGAGATCAGGTGAAAAATGCTGATCCTACACCATTTCCCGGTTTATACAAACGCACAACTCTTACACGGGTGTTTTAAAAGTTTGTTGAAAAGGAGATTGCACGGATATTGCACTGTGTGATACAAGGGCTTTATAGGCATTTTTTGTAAATTGGTGTTGTAGGGGTTTATCCACGTATTTTTTAATAGGGGTGTGTCCAGGAATCCTACACAGGTGTTCTACAGTGGTATTGCGCGAATTATCGCTGTTAAAAAGATCATTTATAATATTTATTGTTAATTTTTCATTACGGGGTAATATTCATATAACATACCCGCCCGACTATAAGTTAGCGGGGTAGATTTTCCACGCCCTTTCAAATATAATTACCAAGCCATGCATCCGTAGCTCAATTGGCAGAGCACTGGTCTTCGGAACCAGTTGTTGGGGGTTCGAATCCCTCCGGATGCGCCATACCAATATTCTCCTTATGTATCAATACAGCACCTCTTACCAAAGAGTTTGTTATTCCCAATAAAAGTTGATAAAATACCCCTGATGAAGAGAAGTAGGTAAAACCTTTATCATCTCAGCGAACCGGGTAAGGTGTGAGCCGGTATGTATAGGAACCGAACGAGCTTCTGGTTGCACAAAAAAATATCACAAGTGCGCATATCTATAGGAATGTAACTATGCGAAATTGAGTGGCACCGCGGGAGAACCCTCGTCTCATGAAATATTGTTTCATCTGATGAGGGTTTTTTGCTTATTATCAGATGGAGAAAGTTATGATAATTTGAGCCAATTAATGATATGAAAGTGTCGATCTCGAAGTCCGTATTACAAAAATTCCCCAATATCGTAGAAGGGATAGTGGTAGCTCATGGGGTGAATGTGGAAACCTCACACAGCAGGAGCATAAACGAACTTTTGAGAAAAAGTGAGAAGGATCTGATATCAAAATACAAAGGGAAGGGGATCGAAGATGTTGCATCTATCAAGGTTTGGGACGAGATATATAAGAGTGTAGGTGAAGATTCGGAGATGTCGAAAAAAGATAAGCAAAAGATGTTACCTTCTCACAAGAACCTTGCACTCCGTGTATTGGGAGGTGACAAGATACCAAACGTCAATCCGCTTGTGAATTATTATAATGCTCTATCACTGAAATACTTATTGCCATTTGGTGCAGAAGATCTGTCAGGTTATTTCGGAGATCTGCAGTTAGATGTCGCTGATGGAAGTGAGTTATTTTTAGAGATCAATGGAAAGAAGGTAGGAAGGGCTTCGAAAGGAGAAATTGTATGGAAAGATTCTCATTCTGTATCCTGTAGGATGTGGGCATGGCGACAGTCAGAACGCACAAAGATCACTAGGACTACCGTAGATCTTATCGTCATAATCGACTATGTAGATGATGGGGGAGAGATAAATATGCTCGGACAGCAGTCAATCGATGAGATTGCCAACGGTCTAGAATCACTGTTTGGTGCTAAGATTGAGAGGTATATCTTAGATCAACGATGTCCTGTAGTAGAAGTTCCGTTTAAGAGCAGATCTATGTCAGAACTTACTGGTACTGTAGAGCAGAACCTAGCATCGCTTGTAGTCAGTAAGATTCAGGGAACAAAGGGAATTCGAAAAAGGAAGCCTGAATCTTTGAGATTTGAAGCTACAGATAGTCTACTTAGGGATCTCGATCTAGCATTGAGACCGTATCTTCCGAAAGATATCGGAGATATAGGTTTAGCATACTCTCAGGACGGGTTTCTCGGAGATGTCTCTTCATCTGTTGCATTTCGTTATTCTAAGATATTGAAAGATTCACCACGAAATACAGCTGAAATGATCGTAAAGAACATGGTTGATCAGAGAGAGAAGGAAGACTTTGAAAAAGCACCATTTAGCATTGTGACTGCAGCAGAAAATGGATTTATCAACATCAGGATCTCTCCAGAGTTCATTTCAAAAAAATTAGAAACAGTATTAGAAAACCTTGATATCTTTGGTAGATCAAATGTTGGTGGTGGGAAGCTTATGCTAGTCGAAAGTCCTGGTTGGAATCCGAATAAAACCCCCCATGTCGGGCATTTATTGAATATCCTTCTGGGGAAGGCACTGATCCGACTTTTTCAGCATGTTGGCTTGGAGGCCGAGAATGACGATATCATCAATGATAAGGGATTGCCTGTAATGCAAACGTTGTGGGCTTATCAAAAGTTTGCTGATGGAGCTACTCCTGAATCTACAGGTGATAAGCCAGATCACTTCGTTTATAGATACTATGTTTTAGGAAAGAACAAATATAATGAGGATCCTGAGGTTCAAAAAGCAGTGCGTGATTTTCTTGTCAGGTGGGAAAAAGGTGATAAGGAGATACGAATGCTTTGGGAAAGGTTGGTGAACTGGTCATATACTGGACAACGACAAACAATTAAGCGAATTTGGGAGGAGCCGGGTTACGCTTGGTATGAAAGTGATGTTTACAAAGGTGGTAAGGAGATAATCACTGAACATCTAGGAGAAGGGGTGTTAGAAAAGCTAGATGATGGAGCTGTTATTGCACGAATCGAGCAGGAGTATGGTCTACCTGATACTATAGTACTGAAATCAGATGGTACAGGCCTTTATCATACGCAAGACATGGGTTTGCTTGTAAGGAAAAAGGAGAAGTTCGACCCATGGAAGATAATCTACGTAGTAGGAGAGGAACAGGTAGCACATTTTCAAAGGCTTTTTGCAATTTTGGATGCGCTTAACATCATGCCGATGGATGATCTGTATCATTTCGCTTACTCTGTAGTGGTCGGTAAGGATGGAAAGAAACTGAGTTCGCGTGATGGATTAGATCTTTCTGCTGATGACCTTATGGATCAGATGAAAGATGAAGCTGCTACTGTATTACGATCTCGCTCGAGTGATATACCTGATAAGGTACTTGATGAAATATCAGATGCTGTAGCTATTGGTGCTCTCAAATACTCGCTACTCTCTAGAGATCCTTTCAAGCAGATGAAGTTTGATGTTGAGGAATCACTTTCTTTCACGGGTAAAAGTGGCCCATATATTATGTATGCATACACACGCGCAAAGAATATTCAAAAGAAGGTAGGGCAGGTTGGAGAGGAGAGGGTAGTCACACCCGATGTTTTTGAGAAGGTATATACTGATGATGTTCGCAATCTTGTAGTACGTCTGCTGAAGTATCCCGAAGTGATCATTCAATCCTCTAATAATTACTCGCCGGGTATACTTGCTGAGTATCTGTTTGATCTTGCCAAGAGCTTCAATAACTTCTACGAAAGTGTGAGGGTTGTAGATGCAACACCAGAAGACCAGAGAATACTTCTTGATGTTGTTAAGTTATCGATGCATGTATTAAAGGATGGTCTGCAAATATTGGGTATAAAGACTTTGGATGAGATGTGATCTTTTAGCGAACCTTTTCTGTGACGATATTTTTTCTGGTAAAGATATTGGTCTGGTAATGATGTCAGCATTGTATACAGCCTAGCCTGATACAAATCCTGACTTTCAAAATTCACGGAAAGAAATTGAATAAAAGTGCTGTTATGTTATAATTTGCCACCCACTATGAAGCAGCTCCTACTGTGGAGTGGTAAGGGAATCCGGAATAAGTGAATCTTGCTCTGGTTAACCTTAGGCTAGTCCTAGTCGTAAGAATGGGCAGACTGTAAGCCAAAATAATCGATAAGAGCTGACAGTTGGTAAGGCGAAGATAGTGATATCTTTGTAAAAGCAAAGTGGTACCGCATTTCCTTAATGCCTTTGCATACATTTAGCAGATCATGTTAATTGTATGTGAGGGCATTATTTTTTTCTAATTAAATATGAAGTATTCAAAACTATTCGGAAAAACTGTCAAAATAGCTCCTAGGAGCGCTACTATGACATCCCACAAACTCTTATATCAGGGTGGTTTCATTAGAGAGAGTGTAGCGGGTAGATACTTTATGCTTCCATTAGGGATGAGGGTTCAAGATAAAGTTACACGCATAATTGAGGAGGAAATGGATAGTGGTGGGGCTCAAAAGATGATCACTCCAGTTCTACACCCCCTTGCTCTGTGGCAGGAAACGAACCGTACAAATACAACGGGTTTTGAGTTGATCAAGGTGACCGATCGTAGAGGTGATGAATTTGTTCTTGGGGGGACGGGTGAAGAAATGTTCACAGATGTTGTGAGAAATTACCATCTTTCATATAAAGATCTTCCAATTAACGTATATCAGTTCAGTTCCAAGTTTAGAGATGAGATCAGGGTTCGTGGAGGTTTATTAAGAGTTCGTGAATTCTTAATGAAGGATGCATATTCATTTCACACTGATGAGGAGGATTTTATCAAAGAGTATGAAAAGATCGGTCAGACGTACGAACGGATCTTTAAGAGAATGGGATTGGTAGCAATAAGTGTTCTAGCAGATAATGGATATATTGGTGGAGAATACTGTCATGAGTATGTTGTAGATTCGGAGATAGGTGAGAGCAAGTATCTGTTTAATGCGGATAGGTCATATATTGCTCATGAGGATGTTGCAGAATTCACTAGAGAAGATATCAATCTGGATGAAGAGATGAAAGAGTTTGAGATAATTGAGCAACCGGAATGGGTAAAGACTATGGAAGATAACGAGAAGCATTATGGATTACCAAAAGCTCGATTCCTTAAAAATGTTGTATATCGACATCGCATAACTGGGGAGATAATCATCGCTACTATCAGAGGAGATCTTGAAGTTAATAAAAATAAGTTGGAGCATGTCCTTGATGCTGTAGGGCAGTTAGAAGATGCAACCGATGAGGATCTAGCAAAGATAGGGACTAAAAGTGGCTATGTTCACTGTTGGGGGCATGAAGGAGCCCGATATATCGGAGATATTTCCCTTACAACTGTACGAAACTTCATTGGAGGGCAGAAAGAAGAGACTACAGACAGTATAAATGTGAATTATGGTAGAGATTTTGAATGTGAGATCTTGGCAGATATTGCTTTAGCGAAAGCAGGATATCTCGATAAGGACGGCAAGTCAGCTCTTGAGGAGAATAGAGGCATCGAAGTTGGAAACATCTTCCAATTAGGATATCACTATTCTTCAAAAATGTCGGCATACTATATTGATTCAACAGGTGCAAATAAGGAGTATTATATGGGTTGTTATGGTATAGGTGTGGGTAGAACTATCGCTTCGATAGTCGAGTTGCATAATGATGATAAAGGTATCATATGGCCAATAACTGTAAGCCCATATCATGTACATCTCGTTGAGCTTGGTCAGGATGAAGAGATCTCTCAAGCAGCTGAAAAGCTGTACACAGCACTTTGGGATGCAGGTGTAGAAGTTCTTTGGGACGATCGAAAGGATGTTTCAGCAGGAGTGATATTGAATGATGCAGATCTTATCGGTATTCCCATAAGATTGTTGATAAGTTCTCGTTCTATGGAGCAAGGGAGTGTTGAGCTGAAATATCGTGAAAGTGGTGATACAATTATGATTGAGTATGATACTGCAGTTGACCTGATCAAACAGAAGATCAAGGACCTTGAGTATCAGGTGTTCGAAAGTGCCTAAATCACGGAATTGATCTTGTGTAGGGTTTTATGATATGCGATGGTTGTTGTTGACGGTTTTGGTGTTGTTGGTGGTTTTGGTGTTGGTGTGTATTGCTCGGATGAGATCTTATCGCATATATGATGTGTCTGTGAATTATGATTGATTACATGACGATCATCAAAAAATATATTAGTGAAGAGGAACAGCTTTACGATATATATATGTCACATGTTGAGCGTGTTGCTGACCGCGCTGTAGTTATCGCCCAGAGAATAGGATTATCGAGATTGGAGCAGGAGTTTATCTATGATGCAGGTATGTTACATGATATTGGTGTCGTAGAGGTGTATGCTCCGGACATTGGATGTAATGGTGGATTGCCATATATTCAACACCTTATAGTAGGGAAGCGGATATTGGATGAAGAGGGAATGCCTCATCATGGTAATGTCGCATTAAGGCACTGTTCTCCGAAATTCACTATGGATAATATCAAGCGCAGAAAGATCCCACTTCCTGAAGGGAATTATTTGCCACAGAATATATACGAAATAATTATTTCATATGCCGATCTTTTTTACACGAAAAATCCTTGTTATCAAGGTAAGTGCAGATGTTTGGAGGAGGTACTACCAATGGTTGACAGATATGAGAAGGGTTCTTCGGATGAAGTATACGAATATGCTCTTGAGTTTGGCGAACTCTTTCTACCCGAGCTGTAGATATTATCAGTCCATATCTGGATAGATGTATATTTAAGAGAAACCGTATAGAGAGTATATTATCGATGGGGTTACTTGTTAGAGGTTTTTTCGTATAATACTGCGTTTTGCTGAAAGATAGATGAAGCAGTATAATATTTTATTCTAATTCAAAGATACAAGGTTTATATTGTTGATAATATCGTATAAATATAGGGTCTATGAACTACAAAGTATTTAGTAAAAATTATGAAAATTCATTAAGAAAAGAATATCAAGGAAGAAATAGCGAATATTCTTTTGGTACACGTGCAATAGAAGGTGGTCCTAGTCATGTAGCGATCATTTGCGATGGTAATCGTAGATGGGCAAATGAAAATGGTGTATCAGTGGAGGAAGGACATGCTGTAGGGGCAGAGAATGTCATGAGATTAGTAGAGAGAGCTGGAGAACTTGGCATAAAAACCCTCACGGTTTGGGTAATGGACACCAAAAATTTCAAGAAACGAAGTAAATCTGAAATAAGGAATCTGATCAAGCTGTTTCTGTTTTACGCCATGAGGTTCAAACGAGAGTATCTTTCAGAAGATATCCGATTTCGACATCTTGGAGCTCGTGAGTTACTACCAAAAAGACTTCAAAAGATCATTCGTGAGTTGGAACAGGAAACTGCTCACAAACAACAGGCAACACTCAATGTAGCTTTCAATTATGGAGGACGAGATGAATTAGTGCGAATGGTCAAGAAGATAGTTGAGGATGGTGTCGATCCTGCGGATATTGATGTCGAACTCTTATCTAACTACTTGGACACGAAAGGTCAGACTGATCCGGATATGATAATTCGTACCGGAAAGGATCAGAGGCTGAGTGGCTTTATGCCATGGCAGTCTGAACCATCCGAGCTGTTTTTCCCAAATTACTACTTCCCTGAGTTTACTCCGGACCGTTTCGAGGAGGTGGTAAAGGAGTTCCCAAGCCGAAATCGAAGGTTTGGAGCATAATGCTTGAACAGTAGTTTCATTGGAAATATTTTGTGTTTCACACCCCTGCTGTGGTCGTGTTTGTTCTCCCAAGAATAGATCATAGAACTTAGATGTCCATTGCCCCATCGACTCTTCGATTCTTCCATATTTCCATATACCGATACTTTAGTACACCGATACTCTGGTGATCTGGTGATTTGGTCCTTTGGTATTCTGATACACCGGTACTCCGATACGGATTTGATGGTTAAACCCTAAGTTGATTTGGGGTTATTTTGGAAATCGGGATAACAGATAATTCCTCCAAGGAATTTTAAAAGTAACAAAAATTCTATCAGCAATCTCTTTACGCATATTTATGCATATTCCATAATTACGAAGAATAAAAAAATTAGCTAGATCTCTATGTAACTATGATAAGATGGATAGATGAATTTAGTCTGAAAAATAAATGAACTCACCATATGAGAATGCTGTTGAGCAGTTGGAACTCGTAAGAGAATTACTGAATATTCCTGATGAAATATACAAAAGGCTCAAGACACCTGATCGAGTCATAGAGAAGCGAATAAAGGTCTTGATGGATGATGGCCGGACAGAGGAATTCGAAGCATTTCGATCACAGCACAACAATTCGAGGGGTCCATACAAAGGTGGGATCCGATTTCATAAGGATGTATCGAGAGAAGAGGTTATGGCATTATCTATGTGG
The DNA here is from genome assembly GCA_020632395.1 of Candidatus Nomurabacteria bacterium. Taxonomy (NCBI): domain Bacteria; phylum Candidatus Nomuraibacteriota; species Candidatus Nomurabacteria bacterium. Next base: position 20,518 of record JACKFQ010000006.1, read on the forward strand.
ATGACCTGGAAGTGTGCAATGCTTGACCTTCCACTTGGTGGAGGAAAAGGCGGTGTTAAAGTAGAAGTTGTGAATTTATCAGTCGCTGAACTCGAGCGCTTAAGTAGGGCATATGCTGCTGAGTTTAAGGAATATTTTGGAAGTGAGATCGATATCCCAGCTCCAGATGTAAATACGGATGGAAGGGTAATGGCTTGGATGCTTGATGAGATCGAAAAGATCAAAGGGATAAAAGATCCGGGGATGTTTACAGGAAAGCCTCTTGAGTTGGGAGGTTCGCTTGGGAGGATCGAGGCAACGGGTTTTGGCGGTTTTATTGTACTAGACTCGTATCTCAAAGGTATTGGAGATTTTCATGAGGGTATGAGTGTAGCCGTACAGGGCTTTGGGAATGTTGGTTATTGGTTTGCACAGAAAGCCTATGAAGCCGGATATAAAATTGTAGCGTTAAGCGATTCCAAAGGTGCAATATACTCGAGTTCAGGATTTGATCCTGCGCAAGTATTAGCGTACAAGAATGAAAAAGGTAGTATGAAAGGTTATTTTGAGGATGGGGTCAAAGTTGTAGAGATGAGTAATGAGGATCTACTAGGTCTTGACGTAGATATACTTGCACCAGCGGCATTAGAGAACTCAATCACTATCCAAAATTACAACAATATTAAAGTTTCATACATACTTGAACTTGCAAACGGTCCTACAACACCTGATGCTGAGGAAAGGCTGTTAGAGAAGGGTGTAAAGATCGTACCTGACGTTATTGCAAACGCTGGTGGAGTGACGGTTAGTTATTTCGAGTGGGTACAGAATCGCACTGATGAGATATGGTCGTTGGATAGGGTGAATGAAATGCTTGTGAAACAGATGAAAAATGCAGTTCAGCAATTGATAGATGTCGTTCGTGATATGGGTCTTGACCTGAGGAAAGCAACCTATCTTCTTGCTGTGAAGAAAGTTGTCGAGGCTATAGAGAATGGTGGGGGTATTGCAAAAGAATTTTGAGGAAGGTTCTTTTTAGCACCCTCTTATTGGGTTCTGTAACAATTTGCAAGCTTTCTGCAAGGTTTAAGATTTAAGATATGTATAATTTAATTTTCACAAAATTTAATATGGAAGAGATACAATATCTTAAATGGGTGAAGTACGTAGAATCTCTTGAAGATTCTGAATTAGCTATTGTAATTAAGAAGATCTTGGTGGATGCTACCAGGTGGGCTTAGTAAGGAATATATAACACAAAGAAGAGCCTTTTTAGCTGTTAAGTATGTTTTAGATGTTTTAATTATCTGTAGTTTAATTGCTGCAGTAATACTGATAGTTAGAGGTATGCAAGTTGATGTTCCTCCTCGTGATCATGTTTTCCGATTAGTTTTTACAACAGGTTTTCTGGTTTTAGCTGTTCTTGCTCGAACGAAAGTACGAACATGGTATTCTCAAATTTGGACAATCATTAGTTTTTTAACAGTATCTTTTTCGCTTTCTCTACTGATTCTTTTAGGCTCAGATGTGGCAATTGCCTATGTAACTTTCGTTATAGTAATTTATGGGACTTGCATTGTAGGTAGTTGGAAGACTGCAGAGCAAATTACTAAGATAATAGTAATTTCTGTCGTCATAATCGCAATATCACAATATTATTTTGGATATCCATTTTCTCTATTACTTAACACCCTAATGCTCTGCATTTTTCTTTGGATCAATTTTCGGATCGCAAAGCTTGGGTTTTCAGAAATAGAGTATTCATATGATAAGGCGATCTCGTATGCAGTAGAGTTGGAAATGTTGAATAAAGACCTTGAGAAAAGGGTATATGAACGCACCCAGCAGTTGCATGAGGACTTTGAAAAAAGGATTGAGATATATGAGAGGGAAGCCGAGATCGGATATATAACCAAGGCATTAATTCATGATATTAGGACTCCGCTATCAAGTATTTCCTTAACGATAAACATGATAGAGGAGAATAACAAGTCCCATATGATAGATCTTGAGCGTTCATTTGAGCAATTGAATAGTATTATCGACGAAACAGAGGAGCTGATGATCGGTAATCCAAGTAGGTCTGATTTTGACGTAGTTGAAACTATCAGGTCTGCTGTAGATCTGATAAAGAATCAATTGGATCGTTCTATGATCGATATCTCATTAGACTTGGATAGGATCTCTACTGTGAAGTTGTATGGTCAGCGATCTATATTTCTTCGGATAATTTTGAATCTATTAGTCAATAGTCTAGAAGAGCTAAGGTCTAATGTGAATAGCAAGCGTCTTATAGAAGTAGGTGGGTCGGTTGAGGATGGTTCGTTACTGATAAGTGTGAAGGATAATGGCCGTGGTTTAGAGCCTGACGAGATTAAGACACTGTTTTTCAAGGATTATAGTAATAAGCATAGTGGGAAGCATTTCGGATTAGGTTTAAATTTTGTGAAAAAAGCTATGATAGACGAATTTAATGGCAAGGCACAAGTAGAAAGTAAAAAAGATAAGTACACTCTTGTTCGATTAATTTTTCAAATCGAGGATCATAAATATGATATCTAAGAAAAAAACATATAACTCATACCTCATAGACCATCTCAGAGATAGCAAAGAATTTGTTTACAGCGGGGATAGGACAGAACTTGTATCACAGGTTACAGTTGTTCTGCCGGAGAAGATCGTGAGTTCTTTACCGGAAAAATATCGGTTACTACATAATTCATTTCTGACATCAAAGGATCACGATAGACTATATTTACTAAATTATATATTAGCTGAACATTATGGTATTGATATAACATCGTCAAAGTTCCTTGAACGAATGCATAATTTGGTGAGGAATTATCTTTTTCTAACAATCATGGATAAAGTGAAGGATGGAGAGATCTCACCTGAAGACGGAAAAACGATTATCCCGAAAGAGATAGAAGATCCCAGCATCAGGACACATTTGGCAGAGACATTTTTCGATGATGACATAAATACCCGTAACCTTTATCTTGATATGCTGTATAAGCGATACAGGGCGTATGGAGAGTATGTTTCACAGACTATGAGGCTGTGCTATATGTTGAGAAGAAAAGAAAGAACTTTTCATAGCTCAGATTCCCAAAGTGATCATGAGAAGTGCGGTCACGAGAGCAGTGAGCATGAGAACCGCTATCAGGAGAATAGCCATTCTGACAACCGACATTCTGACAACCGACATTTTGACAACAGCTACCATGATAACTGTGGTTATGAAAAACCAGTGAAGATTGATCTTGCCGGAATTTCGACTGCTTCCACTATTTGGCTAATTCTACAACAACTATCAGATGATCTAACGGATTGGGAAGAGGATGAGAGTAGCGGTTCGGGAGTTTGGTGCGGAATTGAAAAGAAGGAGCGAACTAAACGAAGTTTGCTGATGAGATTACCGGAATTGATCGGTGAGATCCGGACTATTGCTGGGATGACGGCACATTTGAGGTTCAATGACCTCGCTGTTCAGGACCTCTACTTCTGGCTAATAGAGAAGGAGAGTGTTTTCGCCCACAAGTTGAATTTAGGAACTTTGATTGCTGAATAGTTTTGGGTTTAACCTGTAGCCTTTTGAATGGACTGTCTGTATGAGATCAGAAGATCTAAATACATCTCTCAACTTTTTTCGTAAACGAGAGATTGTAGATTCAATGTTAGTCGGATCCTTTAATATTTCATCTTTATTTAACTGATCGGATAAATAGGATTTGTTTACAGGTACAAGACCCTTACTAAACAGGATCTCGATGACCTTAAGTTCGCTTTTTGTGAGATGAGCCGACTTCCTTCTGTTTTCGTGGTAGATCATTCTTTCTTCTGGAACCAGTGTATACCCTCCGACGCAGTAACGTTCAGTTGACCTATACTCTAATGTAGAGCGTATCTGATGTAGGAGTAGTCTTGGATTTATCGGCTTTCTGTGGAACAGGTTAGAACCGTGTTTGTAGCTCTCAAGTTCATATGTATCTGCTGCATAACTTGTGATAATTATTATAGGAGTTGTATTATTCTCAACCCTGAAATTCTTAAGGATCTGAAACCCATCGATCTTAGGTAATCCTATATCAAGCAGGATCAGATCATATGATATATCGACCATCTTCTTCCAAGCAATTTCACCATCCGATGCACGATCGACTTCGTATTCATATTTGTGTAGGTATTGTGTCAAGACATCTGACAGAACAGCATCATCTTCAACAAGTAGTATCTGGCTCATTCACAGATCAGAACAACCTTATTACAATTAGATTAATATATCAGCAAGTTCTGGTAAAGAGCTTGCAATTTCAAAAGTTGTTAAGATAAAGGGCTTACTGACGATATTTATGCGACCTATAAGGAGAAGTTGTGACACGATATATTCTATAAGATGAGAAATATTTGCATCTAATATATCGAAGTTGGGTTTGCTCGGTTATACTGTATGAGAAATCGTTGAGATCAAGAGATCTGCGTATTTGGACGGAAGTTCAGGATCTTGGATATCCATCATCTTGTAATTGCTCAACTGCTCAATTGCTCAACTTTGATCTTTCATTGAATTAGATAACATAAGTAGACTCGTGATCGAAGATCAGTATTCAGTAGGTAATTCAGTAGATAGTTCAGTAGGTAGTTCAGTAGGTAGTTCAGTAGGTAGGGTCTGAGACATCCAGAGTAGCCAATCGCGAAGAAGGCGATTGTAACAAACAAGGCGACTGTAACAAACAAGGTGATTGTAACAAACAAGGCGACTGTAACAAACAAGGTGACTGTAACCAACAAGGCGACTTTAACAAATAAGGTGACTGTAACAAACAAGGCGACTGTAACAAACAAGGTGACTGTAACAAACAAGGCGACTGTAACAAACAAGGCTACAGTTAGGATTCGTTAATATTACTTTAATATTAAGACTGCTCAAAGTGCATAAGGTATTCTTTTATTCAATAATTGGGGTGGCAATATATTCGTTGATGGTCTCAATGATGTTCAGCGAATTCACCTCCTCTTCAAGATTTTCCAATACAGCAACAAAAAGCTTGGGGGAGGGATATATTTCATCTGTCAATGGGTATGAAACACCCGAATTCCTCGGTTTAACAACTGAACAAACAGTTTCTTTTAACTCAAAAGATATCGCTTTGGATCCGGGCGTTACATCAACGATTAACCTTCGTTATGAAGGAGAGATCATCTCAATAGATGATGGTTTGATAAATATCATGATAGGGAATAAGGATACTCCCCTAGAGGCCTTGAATTATCTACGATCTGTAGGCGTTGAGGGTGTGAAGGATATTATTACACCGTTATTTAATGAACTTGGGCATGATGCATTATTAGAACAAGCAAATGTCGAGGGGATAAAACAGGAGGAATTCGCAAGCTATAAGTATTATGCGAATGACTACGGACCCGACATAACCTCAGTAGCAAATGAAATATATGTAAATCTATTGGGGAGGTTAGCAGCAAATACAGGTAATCTTGATTTCATATCAGTTAAATCAAAGTATCATCCGGGAACAAATGGGAAATTCACCAACAAGAAATATCTTGAATTAGATCATTCGGCCCAAGTGATCTATGCATGGGAGGATGGTGAATTGTATAGATCTTGGTACGCCTCAGGATTCTATGATGAATACGCAGTTTTTGGAGTTTTTGATCTGAAGAACAAATCAAAGAATGCATGGTCGCCAATCGCAGAGAAGTGGATGCCGTATTGGATGGCGTTCTACTACGATGGAAAGCAACAGGCATGGTTTGGCTTACACGAATTAGTTTACTGGTATGATGATGAAGGAAATTACATAGAAGAAAGTAGTGATAGTATAGGTAATAAGAAAAGTGGCGGATGTGTACGATTGGATAGGGGGGAGATGAAGGAATTATATGATTGGGCAGAGGTTGGGATGTATTTCTTGATCCATGAATAGAACAGTTCTACCAATTTTAACCTACTTGATAAATTTCTAACCCTACGATCAGCGAAACCTGCAACAAACTAAACCTGCAACAAACGAAATCTACTACAAACCAACACTGCAACAAACTCGACAAACTAAGCCCTGCGTCTACTGAACACTACGACTAAAGAAACCTGCGACAAACCAACACTACGACTAAAGAAACCTGCGACAAACCAGCACTACGACTAAAGAAACTTGCGACAAATCAGCACTACGAGCAAAGAAAACCGCAACAAACTAACACTACGAAAAACTAAACCTCCGACCAATGAAAACACAGAATCGAAGCACCCTCATCCAATATATAATCAATTCATAGAAGAGTTCCCTAGTAAGAATTCGGTGCTGTGTAAAGACCTATAAGGCTGATGCCTATAGGGTCGACCTGCAAATTCAATTCAGAATCAGATAAATATTGTTGCTATACCGGCGTTGTGTTAGAATTCATAGATTTATAAATAAGATGATATAACTGATCTGTTTCATAGAGAAGTTTTTATGCACCCGTAGCTCAATTGGAAGAGCAACGCACTCCTAACGCGTAGGTTGCTGGTTCGATCCCGGCCGGGTGCGCCACTATGTTATCTCCCATAATCCTTACAAGTGACTGTGATTGTCAGATAGTACGAAGAGGAATTTGAGTTCTTACCCCACCCAATATATATAAGCTACTAACCATCTACCACTATCTACCGCGTATCGCCTACCTCCAACCATCTAACGCCTAACGCCTATCGTCTAACCCCCATCGTCTAAAGTCTAACGCCTAACGCCTAACGCCTAACGCCTAACGCCTAAGGTGTCTACCTCCAACTATAAGTTAGCGGGATAGAGTTGCGCGAAATATCTTGTTTGGCGTCGAATCCAGGTCTAGCAAGAAAATATGATCTCCTGAGGTATCTTTGACAAAGAAGTTCATGTCAGCATCCAGTAGATCGAACATGTTCTCTCCATCAATCTCTATAGAATACAAGCGATCCTCTGTTGTAAAAAATATCTGTCGTGAAGAATTTTGCCATTGCAACATGGAATTTCTAACCTTTGGAGCTACTGTTTCTATTGTACTGTCGGCATCACTTACATCAGTTCCATTGTTCGAGCTTTCATCTCCCTCATTATCGTTTGGAGTGATAGTATCCGGGGAATTCTTTATACTATCAGACATTGTTATATCGCTTAGAACCAAGTGATTTCCCAGAATAGTTGTGTGGTCAGCCTCTTCCTTGTCGAAAATGTATACATGGATATGTTCATCATGTGTAAATAGGAACTTTTCTGAATCAGGAGAGATACCGTAATAAACACCTGGAGTACTGTTTACCAACGTATACATATTTGTCGTCATATCGTACATATACATCGCAAATTCCGTATTTATGATTATCTTTTCAACATTATCCTCAACCCAGAACTGGGTAATTTCACCTGCAAACTGTGATGTTGCAGGCGAATTTGAGAAAACTCTAGGCTCAGTGTAATTCAGCAAGGTCTCCTCATCCGGTAAAAATTCATTCGAATCTTGGTAGTAGATCCGGTCCACAAGAACAGAAGGTGAAGATCCTGTTAAAGCTGTTTCCATGATCTTCATATATTTATTACCATCCTCATCAACCTCAGAATCAATATAGTAGAAGTTACCATCGGGAGTAGTACTCCAAACTAATTCATCAGCAAGTTTCTTTAATAAATATTTCCTATTGTTCGCGATCTCAACGCTAACGATCTCTGTATCAGATTCGAGCAATAAAAATTGGTTGTCAGCAGACCAACTCATTTCATATTGAGGTAAGAATCCATTCAGATCTAGAGTTCGAGCCAGATCATTTTGGACACTAGTGTCGATCAGAAGTACCTCTGTTTCAGGAACAGTTGGTTCTGGAGCAGCAGTTTCTCCTCCGACCACTTCTGATATTGGAGCAGAACTTACGGTTAATACAGCGTATTCTCCATTTGGACTTGGTAAGAGATCGAATTGCTCTACCCCTGTTAGATCTTTCTCGTAGATCAATTTCGGATTTTGTGAAGTACCCCAAAAACTTGGATTCGTCTCGTATCTCCAGATACGATAGGTTTGTAATCCTTCTGGGGTAGCGGTCGGTTGGGGTTGCGGGTCGGATGATGGTACGGCGGTTGTTTCACCCTCGGGATTAGATTGGATGATCTCTGGTGCTCCTGGGATATCTTTACGAGTCACGATGAATATATAGTCAGTACGATCAGGATGAAGAAGGTCAACTATCTGATTATCGAGTTTAAAGACATCTTCAAGCTGTGGTTCTAATAGAAAAAGATGAGGATAGATAGGTGTAGATTTTTCTGCTATCACTTTTACATTCTTTGACCATGGTGTATAACCATCTTTCGTGATAGATATTGAATATGTGCCTTCTTTTAGCGAATTGATAGATTTGGGTGTTTTACCAACCTCTTTTCCATCGATTTGGATCGTTGTTCTATATGGATCGCTCTCAATATTTAACACTCCTGTGCGATCAATAACTCCCATATCCTGATCAAACCTATATCCTCTGGCATATAATACTACCACTATAGTACCAGCTATGATAAAGAGGGTCGCCAGAATGGTAGAGGCTATACTCAAGAGTTTCTTATGCTTCTTATCCATAACAGAAAATACCATAAAAACGGTTTTTGTGGAATGGATCTCTTATCCTGTCGGATAATATGGGATATAAGATATATGAGATTACATTATAAATTTCTTAAATAAAATGAACCAATGCTCAATAGTAAGAGATTGCCTTTTAGATCACTTACCGACGAACTTAGATGAGTTGATCGGGCTATGTGGACATGGAGGAGCTATATGGACATATATGGGCTACGTGGACATGGACGGGCTGTGTGGACACGGAGGAGCTATGTGGACATATACGGACTATGTGGACATGGAGTAGCTATATGGATCGCGCTGACCGGAGAGAGTCTAATAAACCATCAAGAGTTCACCTAAATGATGTTCTGATAACACGCCACATTTTCAGAAAAGAACGCGAAATGCTATAATAAATTTGTAAATACATTGATCGGGAGAATGGGCCCGGGAGTAGCGAACTGAAAACGCTGTCCCTGATCACTGGACCGAGTGACAGGAAGGCAGATCGTGAGTAGGAAAGCCGTCAGAGCAACGTAATATGCTTGTGCTGATGTTGTACCTGTACTGCTTTAGAGGCTATCGCATGTACAGCAGTTCAAAGTCAGTTATTAAGGTCTCGGTAGTGATACTGAGGTGAATAAGGGGTGGCACCACGTCATGATGGTTTTATAGTTCAATTCATGTACGTCCCCGGGGATGAATTTCTGTCAGAAGATATATTGCTGACGGGGATTTGTTCGCGGGGATTTTTGTTTTATTTATTAATAATATTGTTATGAAAAAGCGTGTATTGACGGGTGATCGTGCCACAGGCTCATCGTATGTGATAGGGGCTTATATAGGTACGCTCAAAAACCGACTCGAGCTACAGGACGAATATGACACATTCATATTTTCTGCAGATTATCATTCATTGACCACAGATCTGGATGATTCCAAAAAGCTAGCCAAGAATGCCATTGAACTGGTCAAGACCCAGATAAGCATAGGAATAGACCCAGAGAAGGTCACTTTCTATCGACAGAGTAAGGTTCCTGCGACATTTGAATTACATGTCATACTCTCGATGATGACGCAGATGGCAGAATTAGAACGACAGCCCGCCCTAAAGGAGAAATTAGCACAAGGCAAGAAACTTACCTACGGCTTGATGGGTTATCCAGTGCTTATGGCAGCAGATATCCTCGTAGTTGATTCGGATCTCGTGCCAGTAGCAAAGGATCAGGAGGCGCATGTTGAGATGGCTAGCGATCTTGCAAAGATCTTTAATAGGAAGTTTGGGAAGACGATAAAGGTGCCTGCTGGGTTGATTGGTGAGGTTGTTATAGGGCTTGATGGGAAGGGGAAATCAGGCAAATCAACAGGTGGCATATTCTTCTCTGATTCGACAGAAGAGGTTAGGAAGAAGGTGATGAGCATGTATACAGATCCAAATAGGATAAAGGCCACTGATCCGGGTACTGTCGATGATAATCCGGTGTTTATTTATCATGATTATTTCAATCCGAATGTAGAAGAGGTGAATGATCTGAAGGAGAGATATACTAAGGGTACAGTAGGGGATGTTGAGGTTAAAGAAAAGCTCTTTAGAGCAGTTGAGGCATTTTTAGAGCCAATTCGAGAGAAAAAGAGCGAAATTGATGCACTTGGTGATGATCACATCCTGGATATCCTAAAAAAGGGTGAAGATAAAGTAAATCCCGTGGCAGAAGCGGTATTAGACCGTGTGAGAGGTGCAATGGGATTTTGAGTTAACTTTTAGTAATAATTCTTAAAAGTCTGTGCTTATAGAAATAGTATATCACCCGATAGTATAGATCATCCCATATCGTTCTCGATCAAACCTCTGAGGTAATCTGCTGTAGTTCTACCCTCTAGTCGTGCTTGTTTAGAAATGTAGGTGAGTTGGGATGGAGATAGGAAGAAGTTGAAGCGTTCTGAGAAGCCCTCTCTATCTACCTTAGATATGAATCTACCGATCACGTCATCAATATTATATCTATTGTATCTAGCCCCGTGAAAGTAGGGGTTTTTTATCCTTTTGCTGTAGTCCTCATTTACGGAGAGACAAAGCACATGCTTTTTTGCCTGTATTGCCAGTGTAGCCTCATGTCCTAATTGGAAATCCTCTCGACTGACCTCGATCACAGTAGCATCGCACATCATTATCCCCCTTTTAATAGAGGCATAATGTATGGAATTCTTATCCCGTAGTCTATCTCGCTCTCGTTTGCTCAACACTTGTGTATAGCCTCCTAGCTCTGGTGAGATCATATCGACGCCTGTCTTGAGGATAGACTCGCGAACCATATCGTACTCTTTCTGGTACTGTGCCTTGCCATAGAAGGAGGCAGTATAGAAGATCTTGATACTCATATGCGTATGTATAAAGATTATCAGATTAGTAATATATGCTTATACTCACTTAAGTATGTGTATAAGATAATTGAGTATACCAAAATGAGGCCAAACAAGTTAGGGGTTCATATTAAATGTAAAGACCTAGAAAGATCCAAGGAGTTTTATGAGGCATTTGGGTTCAGTCCGATCTTTGCATACGGCTCAGATAAGCACCGAGCTGGATTCAAAGATATAACCACAGCCCCAGAGAAGTACGATGGCATTGTTTATGAAGTAGAGGGAGCCTTACTGGAAATTGCAAACGGGCATATAGCAGTTAAGCCTGGAGTATTTTGCGAAACAGTAGAAAGCTCAAAAATATCACTTATGATAGATGTAGAGTCAGTAGAAGATGTCAAGAAAGTGGCTCAGGTTAAAGATTATCAGATAGCTGCAGACATACGAGAGTTTTACTGGGGTACGAGAGAGATCGTTTTGCGAGATCCTGATGGTGTTATCGTGGTGTTTCGAGAAAAGATCGTTTAAACGGAACTAGGCGTTGCCAGCCTATAAGGAGAGTGACATCTGGTTTTGCCTTTAGGCTGGTTGATAGATATATTTTAGAGGTACAAAGTAGGCAAACTGTTGTATCATCCTCGCCAAATAGTTCTCAAAAGAGTTTTTTCTCGGTGGAGATTTTGATATCCCTCAGCTATCATATCGGTGATCAGCTTGGAAAGCTCCTTTTGTAGTGATACACCATACTGATAATCTTCTTTTAACATTATCTCTTCGATGCGAGGGTTGAACTCATTCCCATGCTCGAAAAGAGGCAACATACCGTTGCTGACAAGAATTATCACATCACCTGGAATTAGCTCTACAGAACCTATTTGCCAGTATAAAGAGGCATCCTCCTGACCATTGAATGAACCCCAACCGATAAGATCTCCATTCACGTCTTGTGCATCAGGAGAATTCCTAAGTTGTTTGCACCAGACATCTTCAAATTGTAGTGTGGGTGAGGATTCGACAAGCTGATCAGCAAATTTCTTTGCTTTCATAATGTGATGATCCATCTTTACTACATCCTCTAGTTTGTCTCCTCTTAATACATTCACATAGCAATCCTCCAGAATACCGTAATGAAGGACATTT
>JACKFQ010000007.1 GCA_020632395.1 Candidatus Nomurabacteria bacterium
ATTTAACAGTACATAGGATCAATGGTAGAAGATATTCAATTCTTGGCAGTAATCGAGAGGAGGACGACAGGTCTAGATATCAGATCTTTGGTGATTATCTTAACCCCCATGAAGACCGGATCTCTTTTGGAGAAGGCTTTGACACGATCCAATACCATCGTCCAATAGGAGAGCAGATCAACGATATCACCAGGTCCTCGTTCGATATTCTCGATGTCATAGAGCCAAAGCCTATCGCATCAGCAAAACAGGACTACCCAAACAAGTTCGAGATAGATAATAGGATCCCTCGAGTAATGATCTATCACCTTAGAAAGAGAGATTGAGGATATCCTCTCTGTTCTCTTATCTTTTAACCATGCTTTCAATACAGCGTCACAGAGTCCTAGTTATTTATGTGTAGATCACTTCTTATTTTTAACACAACTACAAACAAAAACCGGTCTTTCGACCGGTATACATTTTACTACCAACAACTCTGCTCAGGCTTTGATCTACTCTCACCTCCAACGCGCTTCCAGCTAAAGCTGAAATCGCCGTGGAGACGGCGGGTATCGAACCCGCGTCCAGTAAGCTCGGAACAGCACCCTTGTACAAGCGTTGCTTAGCCTGTTTAGCCGATGAGCCTAAAGACTAAGCAAAAAAGCTCAACGGTTATCAACTTTTTGTTTGGGCGAAGAGGTGTGATAAGAACCGCATTCGCTTACACCCTGTTAATGACCGGTTTCATGCTCGCAACAGGGGTTGAGCATGGACCGCTAGTCTATTTGTTGACTAGATTAAGCAAAGAGATACATTGGTTGTACAGCTGCTGTTAGGCTGCTGACAAGGTTCTGTACTCCTGTCTTAACGTTACTAATGATGTTGCCATTTATGATGGAACATTTATCAGTTTTAGAGAGCTGATGGCTCTGCTTGAGGTACTGAACGTACACTTCTGTCGAAGCCATACGTCCCCATCTAATCTTATTATAGCATATTTTGAGAACTATATATATACTATAGGATAAGGGTACACTTGGTCTTTCCACTGTCTCCACCATTTCCACCAGCTTCATCAGTACCATCTGTTCCTGCATTTACACCATTCGATCCAATAGATTCTAATGTTCTTATACAAAGATCAAGCTCAAAATCAGATCTGCTATTCAAGAGTTCACATTGTTTACCCTTAAATAATGTAATAATATGTTACTAATCAGAACTTATTGCGTATTTGCATTCACACATCATCTAACTTTTTTCATAATTCAAATGAAAACGCAGATCAATAGAGAAGCCCTGAAATCATATATACGAATAGGTTTCATTACAGGTGTGTCAGTTAGTATCATTTTACTAGTGTGTTATCTGATGGTCACTCTCAGCGCAAAGTCTGCAAGAAACTCAACCCCAAGTGCACAAAGTAATGTTGAAACCCAAGACCAGACAATTTCAGATGAAGGGGCCGAGGAAGATGAGTCAACTGATCTGGATGAGGAGGATTCTGATGAGCCGACCTTATGTGCAGTAGAAGACATTGATGAGGCGATCAACAACTTGCCTGAAGATACAACCCTCGGTATTTACCTCGAGCCGAGGGATAACGATACCTACTTCGTACTTGATGGTTGCGAATTAGATGTACTCAGTTATATTGGCCCAAAACTAATAGCAGAAAATTTCTTTGACGAGGAGACCATCTTCCAGACGAGTGCTTATCTGACGTTAGAAAGTTATACATTACCCGATGAAGACAGTAGTGAAACCTTTATAGCCTTTGGTTATCTGTCGCCAACGGATCCGAGGAAAGGACACGGTGTCGGTACATATGATCTTTCTACAGGTGAATTTATCAACCGGATCAACTTTCCTAATTATATGGTGATGGTATATCAGGTCCATGCTGTGACAAAAGGGTTTATTATTAGCACATACATCACAGCAACAGGCTGTGAAGGAGAGGATCCGGATCAGTTTCAGATATGTGTGGATGGACTAGGTAGAGGGATCGAATTGGGGAAAAGGGAGAAGAGTTATGGACTTTGGTATATAGACCCAACTAAAGAAGGGATAGAGTTTTTAAGAGAATATGAGGTAGATTGATCTCAACTTGATGATCATTTCATCTCGTGTCTCAATCGATTTTCCTAGATCTGTAGTGTGATGGATAGGGCCTGTGGTTTTAAAGAGTTTCTAGATCACAACTTCAACCCGATCTTATAACACTTTTTCATGCTCGTCATCATTATGTATCAGCATATGTTTGGCTTCATTTGCCCTCTTTGCAGGTTTACACAAAATTTACAGCTACACGACACCCATCTTACATCGAACCCAATATCACCAATCCTATCGGTTCCATACTGTTGAAAATTCGATCTTAAGTGTGCTTGTCATTGACCGATCTAGGTCACCCATCTTTATACATAGATCACTTACAGGTAAGAGTCCCCCACCAAAGACTGCGCTTGTATTTAATTTCTAATTTTTTCTATTCACAAAAACCACTTTATTCCCATCCGGATCAAAAATAGAGAACTCCATACCCCAAGTTTCGTCTGTAATAGTTTTACTTATACGTATACCTTTTCTAACACAATCCTCAAACTTTGCCTCAATATCTTCGATATGGAGAAGCACTGTCTGATGTCCAGGTGTTTCCCTTGGTTCTGAGCTCTGTTTTATCCCCAGTATTGGACCCTTATCAAATTGGAATGATGCGAATTTATCTCCAAACCTATCTTTCAATTGAAACCCTAACCGCTCTACATAGAAATTTACTATGACTTTAATCGAGTTAGTATAAAAGATCGTGGTATCAATATTCATCTTTCTGGAAACACTCGCTTAATTAAATATGAATTTTGTAGCAAAACTGTCGAATTATATCTGAAAATCTATTGGATGCAAAAGTAAAACCTATATGATAGAATCCGGAAGTTCAATTCTCAGACAGAACCGATAATGAAACTATATTATTTTATTAAGCCTTTTCTTTTCCTAACCCTTGAATAGGAGGTTTGTCTGCCTGTTTGTTCATGTCATACCTCCTAATTGTATAGGAGGTTTTTTATTTATTTTTTTATTTATTTCAGGAGAATTTCATGAGTAAGAATTACAATGATATCCAGAAGCTCCAGGATAAGCATCTTGAAGAACTGTTTAAATACCTTAGAATGCCTAGCCTTTCTAGCGAGAATCTGGGTATAGAGGAAATGGCGAAAAGCGTTAAGGAACTAATGGAAGAGATTGGATTCAAGGTGCAAGAGCTGAGGGTTGGGGAATCGTACCCTTACATTTTTGGGGAATTGGGGAGTGGCGATGTGACCCTGCTCATTTACAACCATTATGACGTTCAGCCTGCTGGTGATGAGAAACTTTGGGAGAGTAAGCCATTCGAGCCTGAGGTAAGGGATGGGCACATCTATGCAAGAGGTGTTGCTGATAACAAAGGCAACCTTCTGATGAGATTGCAAGCGATCAGGTACTACCTTGAGAATTATGGAGATCTGCCCATCAGGATAATTTACCTTGTTGAGGGAGAGGAAGAGATAGGGAGTCCGAACCTGGACGCTCTTGCGAAGGCTTATGGTCATCTCTGGAAGGATGCTGACCTATGCATTTGGGAGACGGGAGGTGTCAACGAAGAAGGTTCTCCGCATACAGAGCTGGGGATGAAGGGAGTAACATACCTGGAGCTTCATTCAAAACTTGGAGACCATGACCTACACTCTGGTGAGGCATCAATGTTTGAAAGCCCTGTTTGGCGACTTGTCCAAGCTCTAAATACCTTACGTAGTCCTGAGGGGAAGGTTTTGATAGATGGAATTCGTGAACAGATCAAACCACCTGCTGAAAGAGAATTGCAAATGATAAAGGATCAGATGTTTGACCTGCAAGAAACATTGAGATCAGAGGGGCGAGACTCTTTTTTAAATAATGAAAAAGATAAGGACAATATCTTAAAGTTCCACTACTTTGAACCTACTTGCAATATCTGCGGTATTTGGGGTGGCTTTATGGAACCCGGAGGGATAAAGACCATAATTCCGATGGAGGCAACTGCAAAAATTGACCTGAGACTTGTTGCAGATCTCGATGCATCACAGATCGCAGGAATGATCAGGGCTCATCTTGATAAAAGGGGTTTTACAGATATTGAGGTTAAAGAATTGATCGCTCTTCCTGTGGGAAAAACGGATGTGAACAATAGGTTCCTGGAGAGGTCTCATATGCTACTAGAGGAAGCATATGGTGTAAAACCAGATGTTACTGTCACTAGCGGTGGATCAGGACCTTTCTATTATATTGCAAGTCAATTTAATATACCTGTTTTCCACATTGGCGCTTTATATCCTGCAAATCGGTCTCATGCACCCAATGAGAATATCCGTGTAAAAGATTATCAGAAGGGATTAAGTGCGATGTTGCATATAATCGATGGGTTAGGTGATACCAGTGCGTAGGACCAGGATTCATGCGAGACAAGAAGCGCCTGAACAATGATGGTCTTGACACTCTGCGTTATTAGTACGAATATTAGTCGATGACTACATCTGAAATATCTTCACTTTATCGCGAACATGTCACGAAGGTGTATAGATATTTCTATAAACGAACCGCTTCCCGGGAAATCAGCGAAGATCTTACCAGTCAGGTCTTCTTATCATATGCAGAAGTATGTAGAGATCCGGGTACACAGATCGATGATCACACAAAATACATTTTTGGTATCACCCGAAATACATTTCTGACATATCTAAGAGAAAAGTATGAAAAGCAGGAGTTCACCCTCGATATCGAGGATCTCTCTCATCAAGGGACTTTCGAAGATGAAACTGATGAGGATCAACCTGTCGAACAGCCAAAAGATATTACTCCTTTGATCACACACTACATAGATCTTTTACCAGAGGCTCAACAAAGAGTTATGCGATTGCGTTTGTTAGAACATAGGTCTCTCAAAGAGATCTGTGAAATATTGAACAAAAATATGAATTATGTCAAAACAACACAAAAAAGAGCTATAAGACGTCTAAAGGAGATACTCGAGTGTACACCACCGCCTACTAATATATTGAAGGAGAAATAATATGGAAACCAAAAAGAACATATTAACAACCGAAGAGAATGAGTTCTTAGAAGCCTTAGATCAAGGTGAGCACGGTCCTTCCGATGCTTTCGTCGACGAACTTGAGCAAAAGGTTGTGCGAACTTTCGAAACCGGGTCTCCCTCAAAGTCTAATTTTTTCGGAGGTCTTTTTATGAATCTCAGAAACAAGAAACTCTTCGTAGGAGGAGTTTCTATCCTATCAGTTTTTCTGATAGCAGGGATCGGTTACTTTACTTTCAGTTCATTTTTTTCACCTGACATACAAACCAAAGATCAGCTTACTTTAGAAGAGATCTTAGCAAACGCTGTAGAGAAGAATTCTATGCGAGGTCTAGGGGATGCAAGCTATAACAATCTGCTCTCTACAAAAGCTTTTGCAGAAAATGGGAATTCTCTTTCAGCAGACCTGGCACAGTCAGTTGGGATCCCTTCACCTTATGGATGGGAGGATTACAATTATTCGACTTCAACATCAACCTTCACCCCAGGAGCTGCCTTCGATACATGTCCTGTGATGAACTTCCCTTCAGTAAACAGTAAAACAACTTCAGTAAGTAAGTATTTTTATGATGATCAGGGTTCTTCACTTTCACTCAACACATTGACAGATAGTAAAGGAAATATCCTTAATTACTTTCTCTCAAAGGGAAATGAATCCTACATTTATTACGGAGGTGAGTATGCTGTGAAGTTGGTTTTCGAGGATTATCTTTACGAAAAACCTGCACTAGATCAAAGTGGTATGGAACCCTCCGATGTTATAGATCCTTCATCAACAGATCCGAATACTCCTGTCAGTGATCCGAATACTGTAGGTTTAGATGACACCGTTACAGTAGACTCAGATGAAGTTGTGGAGATGCAAATAGAGGAGGTGATGGATCCACAGCAATTAGATCAGGTAGAAGATCCAAAGGACTACATCTCTCAATTTTTTGGTGATAATACGACCTTGATCGGGACTGAAACTCTTGATGGAGTAGATGCATATGTCGTCGAATGGAGTTACGACAGTTCATGTGATTTTGAAGATGCTTTAACTCTAGAAAAGGCTACATCTTCTTACGCAGAAACAAATACCCCTATAGACGAGAATACATATACCATCATCGACAGAACATGGATCGATTCTGAGAGCTTCCTGATCTTGAAAACAGAGAGCTACATTAATTCCGCAGATCAAGCAAATCTGATCGGAACAAGAGTAGATAGAACGATCACAAAAAACACAACCATTGCTGAAGTACAGAACGAATTTGTATATAGTTTGGATCCTTCAATCCCTGTTCGAGAGGTCGTGTACAAGTCTGTTGAACCAAATAGCGAGTACTATCAAGCAGTAGCTTTGGCTAAAGAACAAGGAATCAAACTACTCTTCCCTACTGACACATCACTTCAATTAAACTATGTTGCACCATGGAGTACGAGAGTAGAGGGAGATGACTTTTATCTGGATAGAGCGTTTTATGCTCCAGGTGTAGTAGGACAGAATATGTTTGTGCAGATGAATCCATCCTCGATCTCGGAATACTATGTCAGTGTATTTAACTTGAGCTTTTCCTCAGCAGATTACGAAAAGAGTATAAATATCGAATACTGGAATATAGAGCCTGCAAAGGTAATCGATTGGGTGTGGGGAGATTCTGCGACCCGAAAAGAGAGCAGAACCCTGATAATCAATGGTGAGGAAATAAGAGCGGATGTCTACGTCATTGATCAAACTTCTTATGTAGATGATCTGATGCCAGTAGATGAACCACCAGCGACAGGGTCTGGAAGTACTGGTGGATCCTCAGGTTCATATGAAGGGTCAGATGATCGTATAGAGGGTGAGAACCAATACCGATACATCATCTTTGAATACGATGGATACACAATTTCGATCTCTGAGACTAATACAACTGTACAAGGTCTCAAAGCATATGATCTTTCTGTAGCAACAGATCAAAGTGCTGTAAATGGACTGGTAGATGAGATGTACAAGAGATTCAATGATAGTAACGACATGACAATTGACTTTCCAAAAGGAGCAGAAACAATGCCGTTATAGTTTCTAGAATATCTGTGACAACAAGATCAAAGGGGACGTAATCGCCCCCTTTTTTCGTTTTCACTATTTCTTGATAAGTAATAATTATCTGTATTGTCTATCAGTTCGTATATACTCGAACAGGAACTGTGCCGCCCAACTGGCATAACCATCGAAATAATCAGCAAACCATCTTCTGATCTGATCATATCTCATACTCTCATCGTGACCATACATATCCCTCGCAACGCGCCACATCCAAACATCTAGTGGTGTGACATTATCATGTCCCAACCCATAAACTAGGACGCAATCTGCAACTTTATCTCCAACACCTCTGATCTTTAGAAGTTCTGTACGAGCTTCATTTTCTGTCATACTTTGAATTTGATCTGAAAGGCCTGTTTTCAGAAGATATTTTGATGCTTCGATGATATTCCTACCACGGAAACCGACTTTGCAGGTCAACAGATCCTGCAAGTCAACCTCTGCTAATCTTTCTATTGCTGGTAAAAGAGAAATGGATGAACCGTCTACATCAACCTTTTCACCAAATTTCTCTGACATTAATAAGTTGCACTGACGTATACCAACGATACTTTTCATAGGCGAACATAGGAAACTTATAAGAGCTTCTTCAAAATCTTGTCTGAGTAAACGCAGATCTGGAAATCTAGAGATTGCGGTTCGTATATTTTCATCCAAACTGATCTTATTTAGGATCTCTTGATAATCGACATCGAGCCTAAGATATGTAGAAAGCCAATCCCAATCGTCATTTTGAGGATATGTTTCCCATATTAAACTGCCTTCTTCCTGCCTCATTTTCACAGCCCTGTTCAAAGTTCCACCAACAAACCAACCATCGACTAGGTGCCATACAAACGCTTGACCACTCATAAGTGTCGCTGATAGGTCATACTGTTCTATTGGGGTGCGATTCATTGACCTGTCTGATCCAATTAACTTATCCACTCGATCGTTCGATCCGTCTGTTCATATAGAAAAAAAGGGACCCTATATACAAAAGAAACCTACTATTGCTAGTAGGTTCTTTTGCTAGTGAAGAGTCCCTTCTTCCTAATATTTGGATCAGATCATAGATCTGATATTCGGAGTGTAACGCAAATGAAGAAGTTCTTCAACTATGACCTTAGTTAGAAATTTACTACAGTTCAAAAACCCCTTAACAACGCCGATATACCCCTATGGGTATTTGAGTAGAACTTTTCTAACTAAATTAGGGTGATTTTTGGGCATTTTCGATACCCTGCTCAATGAGCCAATTTCCTTGATATAGAGGCAAAATGCCACATTGCTATCCCTGCAGCTATTGACAGATTCAACGAATCTACTCCTATATGCTGTGGGATATATACTGGTTCACCAATATTTGCAAATTCTCCCATTAGACCCTTTGCTTCATTACCGAAAATAAGTGTATACGGGCTATCTACCGCAACCTGTCTGATATCTCGACCATTTTCCAATATGAATGGATATAGTGTATGTTGCGAAAACTTCTTCTGATAATCTGTAAAGGTTGGATAGCTATTAAAATTGATCCTAAATAATGCACCCATAGCTGATCTGACAACCTTTGGATCGAAAAGATCTGCAGAATCACCAATTATCGCGAGATCCTTAAACCCCAAACCTACCATAGTTCTGATTATAGTGCCGATATTGCCCATGTTCCGTGGTTCTACCAGCACGATATGGTCTCCAAGTATATCTAGGAATGTTTTATATTTTTGAAATATTCCTAATGCATAGGTATTTTCTTTGTATGCGATCTTATCTATCGCCCTCTCATTTATCTCACACGGGATATTCTTTTCTTCACATATACGCTTGATCTCTAAAACTCCGTCACTTTTCTCAGAATCAGGCTTTAGAAGTACTTTTAATACCCTATCAGGCTTAAGTTTTAACAGGTCAAGTGTGGGATAAGTACCAAAAGTATATGAATAATCGAGCTTCTTTATATACGGCTTTAGTTTGGGATCATATCTATTCATAGGGAGGATAGAGATCTTATTACACTTCTGAATCACGCTTCTTTTTATAGTATGCGATCAGATCCATCACAGAAAGAGGTTCACAATCTTCCTGTTTGTATCCAAACCGTTCAGCCCACTCAAAGATATGTGCCTCTTGGGATGCTTCGATCATCATGAACTCTGGGATATATTCATACTCACCTTCGAACTTATCAAAAGAGATGAATACATCATCTTTTACATAATCATAACGGAATTTCTTAAATATCTTGAAGTGTTGAAATCCAAGTCCTAGCATGATCTGATCCATCATTTTTCCATCTGATATCTCAACCTCCCATTCATCAATTATCCCTAGACCAAGCTCGTTGTATTTATCCTTGAATGAAAGTTTGTGAGAATCGCCTTTTGTCCTTAATGAAAGACGTTTACCCTTTTCCATGAATCCATCAGTTTTCCTGTCATAGTATATATCGACGATCTCGCCCTCAAAAAACTTCTCAGCACCGTGTTGAAAGAGTATGTCCTCAAGCCATTTACGGTTTACTTCTCGGATTTTGTATTCGATCCTTTGCATACTTAGAATATAACCTCTATTGAGCAAGAGGGCAATGTTAGCTATTATTGAAAAAAATTACTCTGCAATTTCATGAAAAAAATACTTATTGGTGTGATCGCAATCATAGTAATCGGAATTACTACATTTCTCGTTGAGTTTATTATTACATATCAAAAAACAGCAGTAAACTTACAAGCTGCGATTGAAAATTATGATATTAAAACCGTTTCAGAGTACTTACCAGGGATCAAAACAACCTATATCGAAGAGGAAGGTGTATATCACAGTACAGCTATTATTGTAAACAATCCAATATTCGATAATACATCCTTTATGCTGATAACAGAAAAAGGGTCTGAGCGTTATGAGAAGGGTTATATTACAACGAATATAGACTGTAATATAGGTGACTATCCACCTAAGTCAGCATTTAGAAGTGTTGGAATATCTCCATTGGTTACACTTGGAAAGTGGACTGAGTCGAGTGGCTATGATGACATAAAGAGTGTCCAGAGATACATGCTTTTATTTGAGCCTACAAACAGTGAATTTTTATATTCTGCATCCTGTTCAGAAGAAACTAATACACTGGTAATTTCTCTTGATCGTACTTAAGAATGTCGTTAATCGATTTACACTTGATCACTATGCAGAGTTCAAAGCAACCTTCTTAGAAATTGGAAGATGGAAATAATAGTTAACAATTTATATTTAAAATCAATATGTAAGTAATACAAGGTATTGATAAAGGCAGTAACGTGGTTATTCAAATGACACTTATTTATAATTTTGTTATCTTAAATTAAATAAACTTGTCCAGTCGGTTGTGAAGAAGTTAATTCTAATTATTTTCCTACTAGTTCTTGTTGCTTTGATATCCTACGCCGCAGATTTTATCTATACGCAGAAAAGCACTGAGTATGATCTTGCCTACATGATAAAAGAACATGATATTTCCTCTATGCGTTCTTTATATCCAAGCAGTGAAGGTGCAGTTATTGCGAAAACGAAGACAACAGTATTACAGGTAGATCTAGGAGATGGCAACAGAATGATGTTTATTTCTGGGCAGGACACAACAAACATAGACACAGCGACCTTCATAAAAAATATCCCTTGTTCTAGTAATGAATTTCCTAAAAAAGGAACTCTCAGATATGTAGGCGTCTCTCCTTTCACCTCATTTGGGAAATGGAAAGAGTTTCAAGGGTATGATAGTGAGGCTGATGAAAAAAGATTTATGACAATCTTCCTTCCTAGCTCTAAAGATGTTTTGTATTCGGTAAGTTGTAATGAAAATATTGGTCTAACCTATATTGTGGATAGTAGAGAAAGTCTAGAAGGTGTGTGGGAGACGGATATTGATGCACTTTTTGAAAGTTATTGATCACCTACGAAAGACGCTTATTCAAAGCCTCCTTGACCATCTGTGCATCAGCCCGACCCTTCATCTCTTTCATTACCTGACCAACTAGGAACATAATCGAGTTAGGATTCTTACCTGATGTGAAGTCATCAACAGCATTTGGATTCGCTTCGATCACCCGAGTCACCGCTTCATCAAGCAAACCCTTATCAGTCTCAACAGGTTTTGCATTATCAATTATTTCTGATACGACTACCTCTGGATCGGTATTTATCGGTACTTTCTTATTTATAATATGATTGGCTAATATCTGTGCTGTATCACCGTCAAAAACCTTCTTTTCATTCAAGTAGCTTAGACATACATCAAAGAAATCTGAAAGTGCTTTATCTCTTGTCAGAAAGAATGCATCGGTAGATCTCACACCGAATTCATCAACATATCTTTCCATCCTATCAAATGGCAATTCCGGCATTGCACTACAAATCACATCATACTCCTCATCAGTATATTCAAAAGATGGAATATCTGGTTCAGGAAGGTATCTATAGTCTTCTGCATTCTCTTTTGATCTTTGAGAAACTGTTGTATTTGTTGAAGAGTCAAATCCTCTAGTCTCTTGCTTAGGAACTTCACCGTTCTCTAATATCTCAATCTGCCTCTCTACCTCATATTCGATAGTTTTTTTAACAAACCTGAATGAATTGATATTCTTTACCTCAACCTTGTATGATGGTAATTCAGGAAGTTTCTCGACTATTTGAACCGAGATATTAGGTTCAAGCCTCATATCACCCTTCTCCATATCTGCATTTGCTATGCCAAGATATCTGACGATCACCTGTAGCTCCTCCAAGAAAACCTTCACCTCTTCTCCATCATCAAAGTCGGGCTCTGTTACTATCTCTACCAACGGAACTCCTCCACGATTAAAATCGATCAGAGTCTCTTCACCAGAGTGTGTCAACTTACCAGTGTCCTCCTCAAGATGTACTCTTTTGATCTTAAACTCTTTCCTTTTACCATTGATCAATATAGGAACGATACCATGTTCTGCGATAGGTTCATCTTCTTGGGAGATCTGATATCCTTTCGCAAGGTCGGGATAGAAATAGTGCTTTCTTTCGAATTTGAATTCATTGTTTATTTTACAGTTTAGCGCTTTACCAAGAAGTATAGTCGATTCTATAGCGGTCTTGTTTGGTACTGGCAGTCCACCGGGCATCCCAAGACAAACTGGACAGGTATGTGTATTTGGTTTGGCGCCAAAATAATCTGCTGGACACTGACAGAACATCTTTGATTTCGTATTTAGCTCTACATGTATTTCTAGACCAATGACTGGTCTGTATTTCTTATTCATTTCCATTTTGCTAATCCCTCCTTGATAACTCCATAAAAGTCAGTTTCTTGCTCGAGTTGGTAGGCTAATGCAAATGTATCCACCTCCCGAAGTGAGTTCCCAATTATCTGCATACCAATCGGAAGACCTATATTATCTAAACCAACTGGAACACTCAAAGCTGGTAATCCTGCGATAGAACTTGGCTCAAGCAGAACATCCATAACCTCTCCAAAGAAAGGATACTTTTCTGAATCTCCTCTTTTCAGAGCAGTAATAGGTGTTGTAGGTGCAATGATAAGATCTACATCTGAGTATGCCTTTTTGAAATCTTCAATGATCAATGTTCTCACTTTTTGAGCCTTTTTGTAAAAAGCATCATAATATCCTACTGATAGTGTATACCCTCCAAGCATAACTCTCTTTTTAGCCTCTTTTCCGAACATCCCTCGCGGATTACTGTAACGGATACCATGATATCTTGATAAATTTGAGGATACTTCAGCACGTTGGATGATCGTGTAAACAGAAATAGAATACTTCGGCTCAATAAGCTCTATTTTTTTAAACTTATGACCCATCTTTTTTAATACTTCGATCGTTCTATTCATAGCCTCCAAGATCTCAGGATGGATATCTTCAAAGTACTGATCTGATATCCCTATAGTGAAAGTTCTTTTCTTTTTCATCTCTTTTGAATACTGATCAACAGGTGCATCGATAGATGTAGCATCATATGGATCATGTCCCGCGATCTTTTCTAATATCAAAGCGGTATCCTCTACACTTATTCCTATCGGTCCAGGACTGTCCAATGAAGAACCCATCGCCACAACACCATATCTTGAAACCCTACCGTATGTTGGCTTCACACCGATAGTGCCTGTCCAGGCTGCAGGCAGCCTTGTCGATCCTCCTGTTTCTGATCCTATCGCTACAGGTGCAAGATACGCCCCAACTGCTACTGCAGAACCTCCGGAGGATCCTCCAGGGATCCTAGATGTATCCCAAGGGTTCAGACTTGGTCCATAATCAGATGTTTCTGTGGATGATCCATGAGCCCAAGCATCCATGTTAGCTTTACCAAGGAATGTTGCACCTTCTTCTTTCAGTTTGCGTGTGACAGTTGATTCGTATTGTGGAATAAATTGGTCGAGTACTTTAGCCGAAGCGGTTGTGCGGAGGCCAGTGGTACAGAAGTTATCTTTAACAGCCATGGGGATACCTGTGAGTTCTCCCTTTCCTGCTTCCATTGTGGAATCTCCAAGTGTGACAAAAGAGTTTAATTTCTTGTCATACTTTTTTATCCTGTCGTTAAAATACTCCTTAAGTTCCTGAGGTGAAAGCTCTCCTTTCTTGAGAAGTTCCCTCAGTTCGACGATTGTTTTTCCGAATAGATCCATAATAGGCACATATTCAACTATTTATCCAAAATCTTTGTGACGATGAAATATCCATCTCTAGTACGCTTTGCATTAAAAGTTGCTTCCTTCTGAGTGAATGTTCGGGTTGGCTCTGTGCCATCGGAGAATGTCACATTGTGGGAATTTGTTGTGTGTGATGTCTCTTTTACCCCATCTGTATCAAGCTCGTTCAGGTTCTGAATGTAATCGATCGTCTCCCCTAACTGTTCCTGAAGTATTACGATCTCTTCTTCACTCAGTTCTAGCTTGACCAGATCTGCCAAACGTAAAACTTCTTCCCTTGATAATGTTTGTTTCTTGATATTTTTTGCCTTCATTTGGGCATTAGTATATATCAAACCTTTCAATAAATGCAACTTGTAGATAACAAACACTGTGGTTAGTTTCCTATTAATATTTAGGCTTTCTGATACTTTGATATAATTCAGATATGAATAATAATCTCGCATTAGAGATCAAGGATAGGATCCATTCACTTCATCGTTATACGGTAGATCTTAATGACTTTGATCCTGTCAGATATCTAGGGACAAGATCAACTTATCTTTCGATCAAGACCGATAAGATCCGGAATTTTCTAAAAGTCTTCAAAAGGTCGCATAAAGATCTAAGCTACGATAAATTTATTCAAATACTCGACGATCTGTATTCAGAAGATGTCTTTGAGGTCAAAAACTCTGCTTCATTTCTAATTTCAATCTATTATGAGCATAGACGAGTCTTAGATTTGAAGAAGTTGAATGAGTGGTTGTATCACCTCAATGGCTGGGCTGAGATCGACACTATGTGTCAGAACAATTTCCCCGGAAAAGAGGTTTTCTCAAGGTTCAACGAGTGGAAACCTCTGTTGAAAGGATTCTCTACTCATAAGGATATCTCACATAGGAGAGCTTCGATGGTACTCCTTCTTAAAACTGTACGTAGCATCAATGATCCTCAAGTAAGAGACCTTGCCTTTGACAATATACGTGCAAATATGGAGAGCAGAGACATACTTATTACAAAGTCGATCTCATGGATATTACGCACAATGATAAATTTGTATAGGGAAGATGTGAGAGATTTCTTATCAGAAAATGAAGCAGTACTACCTGCTATTGCGATCAGAGAAACGAGAAAAAAGTTACTGACCGGGAAAAAGAATTAGATCAGACAAACTTGATCATATCCAACTTGAACCGAATCCCTTTATAAAAATCGTCTATACAGATAGCAACAAGTGGGTTACGGTATTTATCACGCATAGACTTCAATTCGGACTTATCATGAAACTCAGCACTTACTATCTCTGTTTTATGAAAATCTACTGTCACATCAACATCTTTTGGTGCTTTTGCAAGAAAACAAAACCTAATGACATGACTGCCCGTTTCTTCAAAATAATGCTCATAAACACCTAACAGAGAATCTATCTCGACAGTCAGACCGGTCCTTTCCTTGACCTCTCTTACAGCTCCACCGATCAAGGTCTCTCCAGGTTGTAGATGTCCAGCAGGCTGATTGTATACCACACCGATAACTTGCCTCTCTTTTACTAAGAGGATCCTATCGTTTTTATCGTATACAAGACATGCTACTGAAACTTTTACACTATTCATAAGGCAGTTACATGATAATACAGAATTTGACCAAGTGTAAGACATATAGCCAAATTTCTAACTACACAGCATACAACATTAGTGATTTACAGAAAAGTATAAAATTTCCTTTCAATTCAATATCTTTACTGCTATATACTATGAGTCATTCTAGTGTTATCACTGAAAAAACAGCTCTGATACAACTTTATTATCTCTATACTACCCAATTCAATGAGTGTAGATCCATTCTGATCTATTAGCTACAACAACTGCTCTTTGATCTCAATATGCTCTTAGGTTGGTATATGCACCACAAAAATTCTTATTTTTGTGTTCTTCTTGATGATATATATTTAGTAATTTTTTCATCTATTTCTTTTTTGAAGCTGATCGGATTGTCTCACAGTAGTCGCATATTAACATAAGCGGATACTTAATCTTCGCTTTAATGACATGTTCAGATACTAACACCCAATATATATATCTTGTGGATAGTACTAAACAGATGCTATATTGGATATATATAAGATTTATATTAGACATAATTAATCATTAGGCGTCTAGAATAGATCAAAAAACAACAAATAACTGCCCAATACCTGAACAGTACTTTTTGTGAAAAACGGTTCAAGAAGCATTTCATTGTGCTCGTTTTTTGTTCTAAAAAATTAATCTTTCTTCTCTGAGGGGATGTGTGGTTCAAGACAAAAATATAATTCAACTTCTACAGATACAATTGAGCAGATATTATACCTGGATTACGATACATGGATTATCCATGGCTACAGTAAAAGATCTATTCCTATAACAACAGTTGTGAAGCCTGTTAACAGGTCGCTTTATGAGATTTTCGAGAATTTCTCAGAATATAAGTTTTTCTCGGACCCCCAAATAGATCTAAAAGCGTTGAATCAAAAGATCAAAGACGAACTAGATCTTACCAAATCAATGGTATTTGGGCATATGTCTGATCAAAAAGATCCCACTTTTGAAGTGATCTCTATAACACCAAACACTTTCAGGGATATCAGTAATGCAAACAAAGAGGCGGAACGAATAGGGATGATCGATCAATGGAGAAGTGCGTATTCAAAAAATAATTATGAACATCTAAAGAATGGTTATGGATTGGCTGGGTATATGACATTCAAATCACTAAGACCATCCGAGAGATCGAAGAACTTCTCTGTAGATGGAAAGTATCGCACAAAAAGGATCTCTAAGGAATTCTACTCTAAACTACTCACTAAACAGTTAGAAGAACAGATCAAAATAAAAAATTACATAAAAGATGACGTCTATACAAGAATGAATACAAAATGGATACAAACAGCAAGGGTTCTTTCTGGTCTTGGATTCCAAGGTGCAGGAGTGAGTACATATAATCATAAAGTCGTTTTAACTGTTCTGGCAGAAAGATTCCAAAGATGCCTTACTATCAACGAGATCTGGGAGGTACGAGCAGGACAAATATCCGAAGATGGATCCATCGACTACGACCCTCTAAACCATCTTGTGGAATATTATTGTACAAAACATGAGGGGCAACTTCTTGTAGACAAAGATCTACAACCTATTGTGATCGATCAAGAAAACAAGTTCATGAATGTCTTAATTGTTGCGCAAAAAGACCTGCAAAGGTACAGACAGAAAGTTCAGATGTTTACAGGGAACTTACATCGCGAGTCTCCAATGTCTATTAGAAACTCTCAGACAATCTTTCAACCAGGTTTTCTTAAACCTTCTTCACTCAGTTGATCCGTGTTTATATGATTAGTGTATGTACCTACAGTGTTAACGTGAGTTAGTGTATTGTCGTAAGTTATCAAGTGCTACCCATACTCTTTGATGTAACAGGAGTGCAAATATGGGTGTATTTGAGTTGCAGTATATATGTTTAAGGATTGATACTTTTCGGATTCTCTACCAATTAGATACAAAGGTTCTGATTCCCACTGTCGCACTATAAGTTAGCGGGATGGCGGAGGGTGAGGGATTCGAACCCTCGGTACGGAGACCGTACACTGCGTTTCGAGTGCAGCCCTTTCGACCACTCAGGCAACCCTCCACTTGTAAACGACAACCTTTTTCGATAAATGATCATCAGATCAGATATATCAAAGGATGATATCACAAAATCATCGTTCTTTAACCAATTTATGAGAATAATCCCGAATAAAAGCGAGAAGAGAAACATCCACAACCGTGGCGATCACAGCTTCAAATTGATTAAAGTAGAAATCGAATACATCAACCAATCCAAGAGAGATCCAAAGAGTTAGAGTGATGATCCTTAAAGTTTCTTTACGATTCTTATCAAGCCCACTTAACGTTGTCAGAAGGACTAAACTGAGAAAAAAGCGAAGAGCATTCATACCGACAAAAAGCATGATATTTCCACTATGTTCTATCTGAATAGTATCAATATAATTTTGGAGAAAACTCCCAGTTTCTGCACCGGTTATAGCTAGGAATACAGCCATCAACCAGAGAAAAGACCCCAAAACCCTCAGGGCGATCACGGTCTTAAAGATCTTCGTGATCAGATCCTCAGGAATAGTATCTATAAAAGAATCCCAATAATCTTGGATCCTCGAAAACTTGTAGAGTATATCGTTCTCTGGAGGAGAAACCTCCTGCTTATGGATAAATTCTAAAAGTTGTCTGGCGAGAAGGTCGATATTTTTGTCCGTAGTATCTTCGATGATCGATTCTAGTTCTTCTTCTATGCGCAAACGTTCCTTTACATTCAGATCTTGCTCTATGACTTCTTCCAAACCCTCTAAAACATCATACAATCTTGATTTGACAGAATGTTGCTCCTTTCTTTTCATATAAAGCAGTAAGAGAAAACACCCTAGAAAAACAACATATATGATAGCTGCTGCAGGTCTAAAGAAGTAGTCATTTGTCACAGTGATGAACTTTCCGATCTCATCAATAAACAATCCCCATCCTATCCCAGACATTATGGATCCTATGATCAG
Organism: Candidatus Nomurabacteria bacterium; assembly: GCA_020632395.1. Taxonomy (NCBI): domain Bacteria; phylum Candidatus Nomuraibacteriota; species Candidatus Nomurabacteria bacterium. The sequence goes on from JACKFQ010000007.1 coordinate 18,386, forward strand.
CACTACACGTCCCCTGTACATCATAAGCATCAGAGATGCTATCAAAAGACCTAAACCCCCCCATGTAAGGTGAGCTATATGAAAGATCTCATTCCCTATTTGAAGATAACCAGTCAAATGAAGATATATCCTCGTAACAACTACAGTCAAAGCAAAAGTTATCAGAAATGTTGAGAAGTGTTTTGATGCATTTGTTCTTTTGACAAACAGAGTTCTCATAACCTAAATGTCCTCCAGTTCAATGAATTGTCCAAATGACATTGACTCAAATCTCGTGTATTTTCGGACATCTTTATACAACAACTTATCTTGTAATAACAAGAATACCGATGTCATGTCTTTTGGATCGATCAACATGATCAATGTAGATGGATACCTGAGCCTAGTTTCGACTATAAGAAAGTTAGTGTCGTTCTTTTTTGTAAAGTAGAAACTTTTCAACATGTACCATTCATAAAGTTTATCCATTGTGTCTACCCCTCTAGTAGTTATGGAATGAGAGACTTGAATAGGCTCTGTTGTGCCTGCTACATAAAGAAAAAATAACAATGCGGCTATCGAAAACATCAGTCCATAATGACCAAGTACTGCTAAATAAAGTATAAACAATAAGCATAATCCCACAATTCCTAAAAAGACCTTCATGTCGAAGGGGAATTGTATCCTGATAGGAGCTTCCCATTTATACAGATCGATATTCTGCACCATTTTTTCAGGGGCACCACCATCTGCCAATATCTTATCGGGATTGTATTCTTCTGATGGTTCTAAAAAGACCTTCCCGGTGTTCACAGCTTCTCTTATAGCATCTTTTTGTTTTTCTACCGCTTCTCTTTTCAAAGCGGCTATCTTTGCCTTATTCTTCTTGAGCTGTGTTTCGCCAGTAATGAAGTTTGCTAATTCCTGTAGGTTTGTTGAGGAATTGACAACAGTCCGTGCGAGACCCTTTTTAGGAACTTTTCTTCCCGTTTTGATAGGTTTCTTAAGATCTTCCTTCTTTGAGGAAGCCCTTTTTTTGTCTAAACTCTTTGCCATATGATCAGAGATATTAATAACAATATTGCCTATATGATATCACTCTTAGAGTATCATGATAATCGCAATAATTGCTAACATTATGACCAATCCCCAAGAGAGACTGATCGCATGAATGATATGTAACACCATTACCAAGCTTAATCCTAATGCAGATCCAATTCCCCATCTAAGCGAAACTCCCTTTGGGGGATACTCTTTCCACCCATAAGCGATGAATTTCTGGAATAGATAGAGAGTTAATGCCACAAAAGACTCTATAGCAAAGAAAATCGTCACCATTACGATTCCGATCCTGGACCAATCAGGTTCCCCACTCTCCTGAAATGGAAGAAAATCAGGGAGTGTAGAAAAATAATAAAGAACTATTAATGCTAATAATAGTACAAGAATTTGAGTAAGTAGATATTTCATCTTGGTCTGGATATGGGTTCTAGAGAATTAATACCTACTTTATAACCTATACCAATATAAATTTTAAGTACCATTATATGAATATTGCACTGTATGAAGAATCTAGGTTGCTTGTTGATATGATAGTAAGTGGATTAAAACACCAAGGACATAACATAGCTCACTTCAATTCGAAGGATATAGAAGATCAGAACATACTTTATTCAGAATACCAAACTCATCTGATAAGTGATCGTTCAAGAAAATTCGATCATCGAGAACTTATAGATACAATAAGAGATAGAGATCAGCAAAGCTACATAATTCTCATAACTTCAAGATCAAGTTGGCAAGAACGTGTAAGAGCTATACGTTCAGGAGTTGACGATATGATCGAACATCCATTTCCTATGGAAGAGCTGATAGCAAGAATAGAGAAGGCTAATGTCAAACCAATATCTGATAATCCAAAGAATTATCAGATAGGAGGTGCAAAATTAGATACAGAAAATAGATGTATGATACTTGGGGAAAAAACAATTGATCTTCGTAGGAAAGAGTATGGGATCATCGAATATTTGGCTCGAAACAAAGATCGAACAGTTAGCAGGTCGGAATTGATGGATCATGTATGGGATTATCGTAGAATGACCAGTTCAAATACAGTAGATGTACACATCAGTAACCTCAGAAAGAAGTTAGGAAACAGAGAAATGATAAAAACAGTTCATGGTTTTGGATACAAACTGCAAAGCAGTGCAGATCAGCTAGATGATCTAGAAAGTGAGCAACAGATCAATGAAGAACAGATCTCTATAATCTCATAGGCATAACAAGATGTAGGAATGAATCATCTCCTTTGACTTTGAACACACCTGCAGAAGTCGGAGAGCTTGATTCAAAGATTATGTCGTCACCACCGATGTGACCTAGCATATCTGCGAGTAATTTCGAACTAAATGCCATTCGCATAGGCTCACCCTCTATCTTTACAGGGAATGAACTTTCATTACTTCCAAGATCTGCCTGAGATGCTGACATTCGAATGACATTCTCTTTTGGATCCATCTCTACATAAAGTTTATTACCAAGAACGCCTCGTGCAATAATATTCACGACTTTTAGGGCATTTTGGAATTCAGCACGGTTTATTTCACTTTTAGTTTGATATCCGGTAGGTATAGCTTGTTGATAGGCAGGATACTGTCCATCGATCAACCTAGATATAAGATCAATATCATTGTATCGAAAGACAACTTGGTTCCGATCTTCTATTAAATATAATGATACGGTGTTATTACTATTGTCATTTGCGAATTCAGAAACTATATGTGCCAATTCCTGAAATGCTTTTGCAGGTATAAGAAGTTCAAGATCCTGTGATGCTTTTTCAAAAAGTTTTACGATCTGTCTCGATAGACGAAGACCATCAGCCCCAATAAAAGCTACAGTATCCTCTTTTATCTCCAGTTTAATACCTGTCATGACAGGTCGTATATCATCTGTAGATGCAGAGAAAGCAACCCTATTTACAGTAGTAAGCACATCATCCATAGTTAGTTTCAATAAAGGTTCTTGATCAGAAATAGAAGCTACTGAAGGATAATCATCAGCAGGAATAGTATTGAATTGAGCAGAGTTATTAACAGTACTGACATCTAAAACATTTTCATTGAGGGTCACATCTATCTTTTCATTCGGGACAGAATTTACAAATTCTGCTAATTGCTTTGCTGGGACTGTTAACTTCCCCTCCGATCGAACTTCTGCACCAATCCATGTGTTTAGACTGATCTCAAGATCTGTAGCAGTCATATTCAATCGCCCATTCTTGGTCTCAAAAAGTGCATTATTCAATATAGGTAGACCGGGTTTAGAATTTACCACTCTACTTATTGTATTGAGATACTTTGAGAATGTATCTTGATTGCACGAAAACTGCATTTTGACGCTTAAAACGAAATTAGACCGAGTTCTAATACTGTCTGTGGGTAAGTATACACTAGCGATATTGTATTTTCCAATTCAAAGCCAATGCTTTCTTACTTACTGTATCTAATATTTTTAATAAATTATTTAGTAGTAGTATTTAGTAGGGTATATGGATAAGTAGGATAAGTTTCTATTGTTCCCTAATTAATACTTTTATCATAAGATTTCTTAATACAGAACCTCTTGTCGATTACTTTTTGTGTAGATCGCACTTGAAAGTTCATCCTTTTTTGTTACAAAGCTATTTATCGAAGCTCTATGACTGTGGATAATTAACTTGGATAAATGATCGGTAACTTCCTAGCATATGTTGATATATCTTCATTAAAAAATCCTTTACTAATAATTAAAAGAACAGTAACACCATACCTAAAACATCCTTCATTGTGTGTAACTCGGATAGTTTTCCTACTCTAATCCGCTAGGTATCCACATACTTATCCACATGAACCTTCTCACTCCAGTACTCTCAAACAAGTCATGCCGTAAAAATAACCCTACATTCCTCGATCTTTCCTTTTATACGTTGATCCTCTTCGATCAATGATTCAACTTTATCGCAGGCATGAAGCACTGTTGTGTGATCTTTTCTGTTGACATGGGCTGCAACCTTTTCGAGTGGAAGTTCTAATTCATCTCTTAGAAGATACATAACTACCTGTCTTGCGAGAGCCACATAGGCGGTACGCCTTGTACCCTTGATCTCTTTTGGGGTAACATCAAACACTTCAGATACGATGTTTATAACATCCTCCGGTCTAACCCTACGCCTCTTAGAATCGAGATCTAGCTGTAGCATCTTTGCTACTTCTTCCATTGAGGGAAAACGTCCATTTATCTGGGCTATCGTAAGGACTTTATTTATTGCACCTTCAAGCTCACGAACACTATTTTCAATATTTTGAGCAATGAACATGAGAATATCTTTAGGAACTTCAACCTTCTTATCTTTTGCTTCTTGTTGAAGTATTGCGATCCTGGTTTCCAGATCTGGAGCCTGAATATCAACGACCATCCCACCTTGAAATCTCGTCCTCAACCTATCAGGTAGATTATCTATCTCATGAGGAGGTCTATCAGATGCTATGATTATCTGTTTATTAGCCTCATATAGTGCATTAAATGTATTGAATAACTCTTCTTTTGTCTTCTTATATGTACTTATGAACTGTATATCATCAATTATAAGTACGTCAGCAGGTCTGTACTTCTTTCTGAAATCTTCATTCTTATTCGTACGTATCGCTTCGATCATTTCATTCATGAAGGTTTCGATTGGTACATAATGTATCTTTGCTTGGGGAATACGCCTAATTACAGCATTTCCTATCGCTTGCATCAGATGTGTCTTACCTACTCCACTAGGACCATAGTAGAAAACAGGATTGTATGCAGTACCCGGGCTGTTAACTACGCTTTCTGCAACCGCATAGGCTAACTGATTGCTATTACCTACAATGAAATTAGACATCATATATTTAGGATTGAGATTCAACTTCGTAACATCATTTGACGAAGGAGAAGAATTCACATTTGAACTAACAGGTTCTGCTTGTCCAGAAAAAAGGTTTTGTTGTTCTGAATCGGGAGTCCAATACTCATAACCATCACCCTTCTTTTTGGAATTGGCTGATGTTCGGATAGTTATCATCAGATCAGGTTTATACCCGATCAGCTCTTCTAATTTGTTCCGGATAAAACTTTTGTGATTACTCTCGATCCATTCTCTTTTCATTGAATTATCACACGATAGCGTTGCGACACCATTTTCAAGCTTCTCAAGATATACATCTGTGTACCAAACAGTGATCTCGCGCTGAGAGATATTCATACGCAAATATTCTTTGACGATCTTCCATAGCTCATCAGGGTCATACTGATCCTGATCGTATAATGTAGGAGATGAAGTCTCTTGAGTAATACCGGTAAGATCCGGCTTCTTGGCTATATCCATCTGTGTTGTAAAATCTGCTCTTTGCATAGAGTGTATCTTCACATCACAAGTATCATTGGGGCTCCCCCTAGGGACAACAACTAGGATTATAGAGTAAAAACAATGAGTTGTGGATAACTATATTTTAGTTATGAATTATATGTATTGGAATAGTACTTTTCAGGGATTAGATAGATATCTCTTTTAAATAGATATCCACAGTCCCTCCAGTAGAACTATTATGATAGTGTGTCAGAATGGGAGATCTTAGATCTGATCAGAGATTCCTTTCGATCATGTAGTCAGCAATCCCTAGTAGGTAGTTGAATCCATCATCAGACCAGTTTGAAGGTCTGCTTGATAGTAAACACTTTTTTGCTTCTTGTACGAATTCCAACGCCTTCTGTTTTGAGTACTCAAGAGAACCTGTAACCCTAAAGATATCTCTTACCACTTCAAGATCAGTTACAGTCAATTCTCTATTACCAATAGTTTTCTTTATTATAGCCCTCTGTTGAGGGTCTGCGTGCTCAAGAGCGAATTGTACAAGCAGGGTTATCTTACCCTCTTTAAGATCATCGAGATTTGATTTTCCAGTAGCTTTTTCTTCTCCGAAAACGCCTAGTATGTCATCTTGGATCTGGAATGCAATACCAGCAGGTATCGAGTAACCAGTTAATAGTTCAAGATCTTCATCTGTGGCACCCGCCATTATCGCACCAAAGTGGATGGGATTCTCATATGTGTACGCGGCAGTCTTCCAATGAAGTACATTGAACACCTCTTCCTCTGTGACCCCATCCTTATACTCGTTAACAACATCATTGATCTGTCCATGTACTGTTGTATTAAGTCTCTGATTGAGGTTCAGCATCATCTTAAGGATGGTCTCAGGCTCTGCATTGAGCTGACTGACTATTTCCATTGCCAGGTGTGACCCCATCAAGCTCGCAAGCACCCCTAGTGAATTTCCAGCATGTACAGGATCGCCTTTTCGATAGTTCTCTCTATGGAATTTTTCCATCATCTTGTGACCGGTCGGTCCACCTCTTCTAGTATCAGAGAGATCCATAAAATCATCCTCAATAAGTAGATATGCATGTATCATCTCTATCGCTAGGGCGGCTTTCATAGCCTCTGCTAGATCTTTACCACCGAGCATCTGATATGTGTAATAAACAAAAGATCCTCGTAATCTCTTGCCCCCTCTTGCAGTAACGCTCGCAAGCGCCTCGAGGGTTGCGAGGGAGTCCTTGTTTGAGTAGATCTGTTGGACCCTCTTCGTTTCGTGTGCGAAATACTGATCGACCTGTGTGTCGATTTCTTCTTTGAACTGTTTTAGTTGTTGTTTTGCGTAATTTGTCTTCGAGTCAGCAGAGTGCATGATTCGTTAGTTAATGAAGTGATTATTTCGGATAATTGAAAGAGTGACCGATTATACATGTAGATGGGGCGTTGTGGGAGAGTGAAGGTATTGAGTAATAATAACACTGTACTTTACTATGGGGTGGGTATATGTTAATATATATTCACTTAATAACTCTATTACAACATGAACGATCTTGATGAATTGATGAAGGATCCGAGAAGTAGATATATCGTCACTCGGATCATAGAATTAATGAGTGAGGAAAAACCTGTTTCTATGGAGTCTCCAGATGATCAGAAGAGGATGCTGTTCATTTACATCAAATTCCTCGAAAGAATTGGGGAGATGACCTCAAGTGGTGAGTTAGGTCGATTAGGCTACAAGCCTATCGTTGATAGACAAGGCAACAAGATCCTAAGGGAAGAAGACTTAGGCGAATTGTTAGTTAATTTTTATCGGGGGTTATAGTATGGGAGAGAAGAAAGAAGCTCCAGTAGTAGCGATGTCTGAGACAGAAGGGTCAGGTGGGATCAATTGGGCATGGATTCGTGAAGGAGCGGTTGTTGCAGGTGTAGTTGCACTTGTTGTGATAGTAGCTATTGCTGCATCTCATCTCGGACAAGACACAGAACCTATCACGAACGGGATGTTTCAGAGGTGCATGGAGATTGCCCCATTCTCTGTAAATCCAATTGTACCTTGTCCGTAGGAGCTGATAGAAGAAAGTAAGAATCTAATCCACAATCTAGATAGTGTATTAGAAAAACCCCGTGTATACACGGGGTTTGTATTGATGTTATTGAACCGGGAACTTCTGATGAAGATCAATCTCATACTTACGGAGTAATTGGTTTAATCTATATCCTGCTAATACTATCCTTGAATTAATATCAACATCAACACTTCTGAGACTATCAATAATTGGTATCGCAAGATAACCGAAATCTATAGCTACAGGTAAGCCAAGAGCTATTGATGTTGATATCTTCTTTGCACGATTAGAAGCTAGCCCAGCCTTTCTTGCATTTCGATGGTTTCTTTCCCCTGCAATGATTCCCTCTGCAATGGCATAAGACATTAGTCTGACAATTCCTGCTACACCAGGAACTACTGGCAGAGGAGTTGTTGTTGCTTCGATAAGGGCAAAGGTATATCCAAGCTTTACTAAGAATTCGTACTCTGGAACTCCTGATTGATGGATTAATTGTGTGAGCCAAGTATTCTCGCCTCCGACAGTAAAAGCGGCAGCATATGCTGGTGGTAGGTATGGGATGGTATTTGTAATTAAAGCATAGAGAGTGGTTTTTAGACCATATTTTTTAGCTGATGAGGCTAGTTTGGTGAGACGACTCTCTGTTCTACTATCCGCCCCATCGATATCCTTAATAGTAGTTCCATTAGTGTATGCCTGGTTTCTGAAACTCACACTGATTCCTAATAGGTCAGTGGATATACTATCTTTGTGTTTTTCGCCGAAGGCGATTAATCTTCGGAATAGCGCATAATCGTTAACAATTTCTTGAAATTTGCCTGATTCAGCCACATCACTCCATTGGGATTCAGGATGTTCATTAAGTAGTTCTCGTTGTCTTTGTACAAAAACTTCATCTGCAAGGGTACGAAGTTCACCCTTCATTACTTGGCATTGATCTAGGATGATCGCTGAAGCATAAAAACTGTTTGCTAACCCGTAAAGTGTCTGTTGAGCGACTACCTCAGGTGGGCTTTCACCATTCTCAGTGAATTTAATATCCTCCGGCTGATTGTATGTTTTCCGAAAATAAGTTTCAGGTTTCATTTACCTAGAGTAGAGCTTATTTACAAACACATTATACTGATGGTATAATATTATAGGTTATTTTATTATATCGCACAACTCTGTTAGATATGCCCCATTCACCTCAAGAAAATGTAGTGTTATCATCTGTTACTACTCATGAAAACCCCGACACAGGATTAGTTAGTGTTAGAGAATGCGTAGCAACAGCTGCTCTCATGTCAGAGTTAACGGGAGGATATGCCGAACAAGGCTACTTATGCTTCCCGTTGAACATGGTTGATCCTAATGGTACTTTTATCCCTGGCCCCTTTTTTGCAATACCTTTAGAGCGGCTCCCCGGGGGTCCATGCTACTCTCCTAATGGATCTTTTCCTGATATTGCTCCTGGTTTAAACAAGCCTACTCCTGGAATTCATAAAGCTAGGGAACTAAAGGAACTTCGTGATTTGATGAGAAGTCTTGAACAGGAGTTAAGATCGAGATATCTCCTGCATGATGAAAGGATATGGGGTAATTTACATAGAGGCGGTTTAGGATCTGAGCAAGAAAGGAAATTAAGGGTAGCGCGTAAAAAATTAGCCTGTTTACTTGCAGAGAGAGAGATCCACCCAACAGCAGTATCCTTTCCAACCCATGTGGATGGAGAGCTAACGCCTCTTGAAATTATTAGACTTGGGATTGTGACAAGGGTATATCAGAAATTCGGGTACATTGCTTCAAAAGAGATTGACGAGCGGAGTAAACTCGCTATCGATCATTATACCCACGCGGGATTACAAACACCCTTACTATTCGGAAGGTTCGATGACGAAAGATCACCAGATAATCCTCTTGGATTTAACCCAACTGCAACGTTGAGATTAATATATCCAGGAAGTCACAACCTTACAATGGATGCTATATCATCCGGTGCTTCCGAGCAAGCAGAGCCTTTCAAGCATCTGTATCCTGGGATGGTTCCTGCTTATGCTCATGTAGAAAGTTCTCGGATCAGGCAGTATTTATCAATCCCAACCTTTGGTGAGGCATCGCAAGCAGCTACAAACAGATCAAAAGGTCGCATGTTAGGACAAATGGTAAACATGCTTCAAACTGTTTTCGGATTCCTCAACTCTAAGGAAGCAGATGAGATTTTTGATAATCTCCCTTCTGCTTCAATATCAGGGAACGAAGGACCTGCGCTGGCAATGGCTATTGCAGGGCAGAAAGATGTTGCTAGGGGTGTCGAGAGTTTCTTTAGTAGATCAGGCGGACCAAAGTCTGTTGCACGACAGTTAGGCCTATTTGCGATGTATCCTAGATTGAATGTAACATGTCTTATTGGTAAACCTTCTTTTGAATTAAGAGGGGCAGAAACTGCAGAGACAGACATGTACGGAGGTGTTTATCCCGTACAGATCATTATTCAGCGAAGGCGTTAAGAAAATTTTCAGTCGATAGACTTATCAACACTGATTTCAGCATTATTCGTTAACAACTCATCCAGGAGATCCTCATATCGTACTAATAATGACTCAACCCTTTCCATACTCTTAATAAGGGGCTTTTGGATGTGTACGACAGAAAGTAGATCTCCGTAATGATATTGCTCTGTAAAATCGGACTTCTTTATCCTTGCAACCGAATAGTTGATAGAGGAATTAGGAATCCCATTATTGTTTAAGATCTTAACAATCTCATAAGGAAGATATCGCGAGTCAGCATAGAATGTAAGTAATCCTCCAGGTTCGAGTAATTGTAAAGCCTTTTTGAGAACCTTAGCATTTGAGGAGTCTTTGTTAATCTCATCTGAGGAATTTGGAAACACATCTATAGATACAGCAGAGAAAGTCTTTTTCGAACTGATCAAGCCATCGATGATTTCCATAAAATCACCTTCTAATATCTGGAGCTTATCTTTTGTATTCATTCTAGGAAAATCACGAATAAGTTCTTTCTCAAACTTAGAACATACCTTTTCAATTACACTTTTGTTGATTTCAGCAACAATTTGTCTAGATGGAGCCACACCGTATTTAACTAAGGCATGATTGAGTAAAGCCAAGCCCAGACCGGCTATGAATACTTCAGAATTCTTCTTTTTAGACATAACGTTGGCGATGATTCGAGCAGATAGATCAACCCACTCTATCTCTTCATTAGTCATAACAGGATGTTCAACAAGCTCTCCTCTACTATTAGGTACATACAGGATTAACCTTTCAACTCCATTTAGTCGATCGATTTTAATAGGGGCTTCAGCAAATAGTTTTTTTGACATCTTTGCTTCTGGAAAGTCTTCTTCACGCTTTTTTGCAAGCTCTTTCTTAGGAATATCCTCAGTTTCAATGTATGCGGGATTTTGTCTATCTTCTTTGATCTGGTCAAATATTCTTGACCTGTAGACCTCTCCTTCTACCTCTATAGGAGACGGAAGTCGTCCTAATGAGATGATCATCTGTCTGACTATATCTAAGTACTTCTTACTCTTGAAGTATGCATCTGGATCACCCGCTTTTAGCCTTGTTTGAAGCTGTTTTCTGAAGAACGAAGGATTTCCGTTCTTGGGTATGGGAAACAGGAAGAGGCGCTCATCTGAAATTGGGGAGAGACCATGCAGGCTCTCAAGTTCGAGAACCAACGGTGTGTGTATTGATGTATTAGAGCTGTTCATAATAGATAAGGGCTTAACTGGCACAATATACTCCTAGATAGTATATCCACAATATTAACAAAAGGACAAATCTATAAACTATGTTACTATATCATATAACTATAGGCTAATCAAGCATATGTGAGTTGTTAGCCTGCATTCTACGACGAAGTGCACCACTTGAGACTTGGATCATAACATAACTTCCTCCTTTCTCAATGCCTGCAGTGGTGTTAAATAGTTTAAACATTTCATTGGACGGTTATTCAGTTTCTCCTCTAGTTGCTGTATTTGTCTCAAGCTAAGACTTGCAAGGTCTGTTCCTTTGGGAAAATATCTGTGGATTACTCCAATACGGTTCTCTATAGTACCCTTCTCCAAACTGCTATATGGGTGACAGAAGTAAAACTTTACATTTAATTGCTGGCTTATCTCCTCGTGTTTAGCGTTCTCAAGACCATTATCTGCAGTTATTGAGTCGACGCGAATACCCCAAGTCTTTTAAGACTGGGGATGAAGCGAACTGATCCACAACAAGGCGTAGCATTGTTGA
>JACKFQ010000008.1 GCA_020632395.1 Candidatus Nomurabacteria bacterium
GTTTATCCAAGAAGCTACTTTCGATTAATTGAAATATCATAAGCAATCTACCTAACCTACCATTACCGTCATTGTATGGATGGATAGTCTCGAACTGATAGTGCATTATTGCAATCTTTATCAAAACAGGTACTTTTATCTCTTTGTTATGCCAAAAATTTTCCCAAACGTAAAGCAAGTCAGGTAAATCCTCATGAAGCCACTCCTGCGACCTTACGGTCGGGGTTTCGGCTCTTAAAACAAAGTTTGTCCTGAATCTTCTTCTCCCTGATGGATGATGTACTTACGAATAAATGAAATTTATTTCCGATAAACGGAGTGTATCCCGACGTGGTTGCGGGGGTCGGATTCGAACCGACGACCTTCAGGTTATGAGCCTGACGAGCTGCCACTGCTCTACCCCGCGATGATCTAGTATTGTGATGCCATGGGTACTGAAGGGATTATATAGTATGAGTTGATGAATATCAAACTTAGCCGATTCAAAAAAGCATAAATTTCAGATCCCAAATTGAAACAGTTCCAACCATTCTGTCAAAACATCAGGAGGCTTTGTATCTACAGGTTGATATCCATACTGTAGTGAATCAATATAATCATTAAGGTCAGGATCCTCAAGTAGCTCCTCTGGAATTATATAGAGCAATTCCCCATCCTTAGCATAGTTCAGGCGATCCCTTGCTTGTGATTCGATATATGCCTCTGTGACGACCTTTTCACTCATCAGGACCAACTCTACATTTCTCAATCTTAGCTGTTCGACCTCTTCTTTTGCCTGATCAAGTATCTCCAGTTTTTGAAAAGTCAAAGTGTAGGATCTCCAGATCTGGAAAAGTAGGAAACCTGACATGAAAAGAGCTGTTAACAAGGTGATATATCTGATCGGACCACGCTTTTGAGCCTTGACTCTGTTATTTTTCACTGAATTTCTCTCAACCACAGCATAAAATCATTTAATTCATCAATTTATTACCTATTTTAACACCTGTCATCTAGATATAGTTCCCCTTTATATATCATCTAATTTAATTATATATAGATTATGAGATATAAACTAGAGAAGGTTGTTGCATTGCCCCATAAGATAACTTATGCTATAATCGCTATAGTTGTTATACCAAGATATTTTACATGTCGAATATAGTAAGATGGCAGAGGTACAAAACCAGACATTTCGAGATCTCCATAAAGGGTTTGTAGACGAGTTAACTGAAAAAGGTCGCTCAGAGTCGACCGTTATAGCCTACGCCAAGGATATCGAACAGTTATTAAATTTTCTAAGTTCTAAAGGTACGACAGGCATCGACAGTATTACTATAGATGACCTTGAATCCTTTAAAACGGATCTTCAAGAAAACAACTACACTCCAAAAAGTGTTTCTAGAAAGATCAATAGTACTCGTACTTTCTACAAGTACTTGTTGGAGAGTGGAAAGATCAATGATAATCCCGCTGAAAAGCTCGCACACCCAAAATTTGATGTAAAGCCTCCTAGAGTTCTTTCTGAGATGGAGTACAGGGCGTTGAGAGATGTAAGTCGGGTTGATGTCCGATTATATTCCATAGTTGAGCTTCTACTACAAACAGGCATCCGGATCGGTGAGCTTGCAAACCTGAGCCTGGAAGATGTCAAGGAATCGAAATCAGGCATCAGATACATATACATCAAGAATCAAGGAAGCCACCCTTCCAGGAAGGTTCCTTTAAACAATTCAGCATATCAAGCTATCCAAGACTACCTTAAAGTACGACCTGAATCCGACGATGACACACTCTTTATCACAAAAAACGGTCGACCTCTTCTTGTCAGAAATATCCGAACTGCGATAGATAAAGCTTTTGAGAAATCAGGGATCAAAAATGCAAAAGTAAATGACCTAAGAAATACCTTTATAGCTCATCACCTTGCAAATGGAGTAAGCTTGGTAACAGTATCAAAACTTGTTGGACACAAGAGATTATCTACCACAGAAAAATATCTAAACCTGATCCGTGCTGAAAAAGAAGATCAGGAAAAGAACCTCAAAGAACTTTGATCACTCATCACCCGGTCTAGTGTATACTAATACTTGTATAAATATATGAGCTAGGTTAACTTCTATCCTTGAGTCGATGGCAGATGATATCAACAGCTATTGGTTCCCTCACCCAGATATTCTCAGATTAGCTTATCAGCGAAACAGAAGTCGCTTTCACGGAATAGATCACGTCCTCAGAGTATGGATATATGCGATGTACATCGGGCGTTCATATTACGCTGATAAAATTGACCTTGATGTACTTAGCGCTGCTTCACTTTTTCATGATATCGGCAGAAGGAACGACCTAAAGGATCCAAAACATGGGATCAGATCTGCAACTTGGGTCAACGAGATATTGCCAGCACTAGCACCTGAACTGCTAGATAGCCAGATCGAGATGATCAAGGTATTATGCAGACTCCACAACCTTCCTGACAGTGATCTATCCTCCTTAGAATTAAGGATACTTAAGGATGCAGATGCACTAGATCGCTATCGCTTACCTACAGGGAAGATAAAAGCGGATTATATTCGTCTTCCTGAAACCCATGAACTGATCGAATTCGCAAAAGAATTCCATGCTGACTGGCGTTCTATACGTCAAGAGGAAAAGGACCCCTTCAACATCATGATCATTACCTTGAGAGATTCTGATCGCTTATCTAACCTACTTCCAAGCCAGGTCAAAAGTAGAACCGAAGTACAAATTACCCGGAGATACCTGAATAGATACCTTAATAATGTCGAATCAACACTTACAGATCTGGATTCATCAAGCAAGAACCTAATCCATAGATTGAACAAGGGAACTCTGCGATTTAAAGATCTAAGGACAATAAAACGGAGGCTCGAACTATTGGTAGAACAGACTAAAGATTCTCCATCACCAGTACTTCATGAACTCTTTGTGCAAGCCGCTCGAACTTCGATCTCTCAAAATATGCGACTTGGTTTGACTGACCAGACGATCCACTTTGCACTCAAAGGTTTATACCGAAAATTATATGACAACGTCTCAAAAGAACCGCGCTGTGAATTTGAGATCCCAAATAGTGACCTATATCAGCTTATCTCAGTAGAGGCCATGATCCCACACAGACATGTCCAGAGGGCTGTTGTAGAGCACCTTGCTTACTGTAGGGAATTCCAAAAATTGATAATGTTACTGGCTTTTACCGATCTTCAAAGTAAGCGGTTGTTCCTGGAAAGTTTTGGGCGAAGATATCGACTTTACCAACGCCTACGATTCTCATTCCCAGAGGACCAGGTGTCTTGGCAGAAGTGGCTTTGGGTCGTTGCGGTGGAACGATGGATCAGAAGTGCTGTCAGGTTACTTGATGATGGAGATACCGACAGAGCCAAGCATATGCTTGATTATATTCTGAAATTCATCGAACAGATCCTTGAAAAGATCGAGCTAACACTTCCTCAACTCACTGAGATAATTTCATATCTGAACGATCTCGCCGAGATAGATGAAAAACATGACGAACTAGATCTAGAGGTGTGTCGGTGTTCGAGATTGTGGCAACAAGATTTTGGTACCCTAGGGGGTATGAATGAGTTTCCTGGTGCACTCGTAAACCAAAATCTCGATATATTCAATCTGTATGATGGAAATTCGCTGAATTCTAGTAGGCATCTTATCGAACTTGAGAGATACCTGCTCAGGTGTTCAAAGCGTGGGGAAAAGATAGATCTAGTAGTACGTAACTACCTTCTACCATCTCACATGAATCTTGAGCTGAAGTATTCGATATCACAAGAAATCCTTAGTGAATTAAAAGATACCAAGATAAAAGACCTTGTACTTAAGCATACTGCCACATCTCTACAAGAAAAAAATATCCATGATATCGCTCTGATCATGCGAAAAGAGAATTCGGAACAGAACCTCAGGCGAGTACTTGAACCCTCAAAATACCGTGCTCTGGTAAAGACCAAAAAGAATTATAAGATCATGTCATACATTTCTGATCTATCGATCCTCGAAGGGATAATTAAAAATGGCTCTACAATCCTCTCCATGTGGAATATACTCTCATACAAAGACCGTTCTTTCATTATCAAGCATAGCTATGGTACAAACTACAATCGACGAACGAAATATCGAGGAGTACTCCAAAGACATATGCTCATTAGAAGACCCAACATCTTAAACGACCATGTATATTATGGGGCACTTCAAAACCTAGATGATATTTTTGCAGACCCTGGTATATTAGGACACATACCCTCCCCTACAGATCTTTTCACTTCTTATAGGTATGGCAGTGTTGTACTAGTTTTCAAAGATGAAATCGTAGAGAGGACACTGTTCGTATTATTAGACTCATTCTGGGAACACCGAAGTTATCCTATGGCATACGAAGAGGCAAAGTATCTGTATGAAAAATTGCGTGACAATCCTATTAGAACCTCATTAGAAACTAACCCTGTGAGTATTATCAACTCATATGTCGAAGCAAATATCCTAAAGGGTGTTTCGTTAGCAGATGTTGAAATGGTTCTCCTTCCAGTAAAAGATCTTAAGAGAAAGCATAGGATCATCCAGATGGTAAATGCCCAATACCCTGATATCGAATTCCGAGGTATATGAGATAGCAAAAATCGAGCACATACGCCTTATACTGTAAATCCCAGTTACACCACGCATACGGCATATATCAACTCTACTTCATACATATAGAGATCGCGTGCATTAGAAACTCGGAGTTTAACAGCCCTACTTTATGCAATATATCTACGGCATTTTCGGAATATGCCCCATTTTCATTAGACTATATGTACATATTGGGCATACCGTTGTTGGATATGAGATGGTGGGCGAGGGTGGAATCGAACCACCGACATCGGCTTTATAAGAACCGCGCTCTAACCCCTGAGCTACACGCCCTTTTACTAATTCACGCAATTTTACCCCATGAGTAAGTCATTTACAACAAATTGATACGCTCAGACCAATATTTCTTCCGACAATTTCAGATAAATCTAATTTATTGGAGATATTCTTTAATTAAGGAAGTACAATATTCCCCCAATAATGTGTTCGAGTTGCCAGTAATTTGGGCTTAGGTATGGTGGTCTATAGATGTAGATGAATTTTGGCTATCTTTTTCTGTAGCTTCGGAAGAAACTTGTTCTGTAAGGAAATTGACTATTTTTTCAAGGTTCTGTTAAACTGAACATGTAAATCATACTAGTTCCTGATGAATAAAAAGAATACAAAAGTAATTGTAATTGCAGTTTTAGCCTTAGCAGGGCTATTAGGAATCATAGCAGTTGGTACCGCTATGTACTATTCTAGCATCGATGATGTAACCCCAGATACGACAGGTGCAAGCCTAGGACAGAATAAGTGTAATGAGATCTCTTTAAAAATTCCTGGTGAAGTTGAAAATTCATGGGTGAAGCCTCCTGCAGGCGACCCGATAAATATTGACCAAGATGTCCTTATTGGAGCAGAATTCCAAACAGCAATACTTGAATCTACAGGTAAACCTGAGGTCGATTTTCGAGAATTTCACTTCACTATCAACAATAGTGACGAGCTTGAGTATGTAGTAAAAGTAGATGACCCGGACAATCCTGTAAGATCTGAGACGTTAGCGGGATTCATGATTTACTATCCAGAATTCGTTTTTAGTGATTGGGATAAATTACCCGAAGGAACTACTTCCCTTACAGTATCTGTCGTACCATACGGTGAAGCACTTGACGGAGAGTTAGAACCGATAACTCGTGTGCTGTCATGCCTTCCTGGAATCTTTGAATTATCCCTAGAAGCTCCTGACCCATCACAACAAACTTGTGTTGCTGCTGGAGAGACCCAGACCGACTTCTGTGCAAATATCAATGATGGAGAAACCTGTAAAGTTCCAGTTCCTGACTGTTGTGAGGGGTTGGTGAAAGTAAATAACTGTTCGATCCCGAACATAGATGACCAATGCTTGGTCGAAGTTCCAAACTGCTTTATCTGCTTAACAAATATCTCTGATAGTATCTGTGATGAAAAAGAAGGTGAAAACGTTTGTAACAGCCCTAAAGATTGTGCTATCGAACCGGAACCCGAACCAGAACCCGAACCGGAGCCCGAACCAGAACCCGAACCACAACCCGAACCACAACCTGAGCCACAACCCGAACCTGGTCCAGAACCAGGCCCCGAGCCAGGAACCGATCCTGATCCTAGTGGAGAACCGATCAATGAAACTTCGGCATTCACCGTTTCAGTATCCGGAGCTACGTGTGTAGAGAGGGTTTCTCCCAATGACCGGGTGAATCTCAGGATCGTCATAACAAATACCGACAGTAGCTATGAGGATCTACTTCAGATAGTAAACAAACTGCCTCTTGGATTCACATATGTGGCAGGTTCATCCGTGATAAACGGAATACAAGATAATGCGAATGCATATACAGAAGTTCAGACGATCGGGAATTCTCAAGAGATCACTTGGTCAACAGAGGATGGTTGGTCCATTGCAGCAGGAGATACTATGACTATAGAATTTAGTGCATTAGCCGGCCCTAATGCCTTGACAGGTGATGTTCAAAACGAAGTTGTGATAACACCTCTGAATAATCCAGTTGACGCTTCCTCTTTAAGAACAGAGCTGGTTTTCAGCGTCGCACAAAGCTGTACGACACCTCAAACAGCGATATTCGGCGAATTACCTACCAAGATCATTGCAGGATTTGGAGCGATCCTTATCGCTTATGCAATATACGCTACATCTGTAGGAGAGAAAATCGCAGAGGATCTGCTCACATCCACACCGGCAAGACTTTCAACTTCAATCGCAGAATCCCTGCGAATGGCATACTTAAGGATCACCAATCCTCGTGAATACTTCGAAAGGAAGTTCCGCAAGAAGGAGAAGATCACCCCGTCCCGCTAACTTATAGTACGAGGTGGGATATTGTAAACAGTCATAGTAAAGCGCAGTGTTCCGCTCCGTCCTTCGCACTATAAGTTAGCGGGACGGAGCTTTATCGGATTCCCATCCTCCCCATACCTGATCTCATCTGAAATGATAGAAACATAATAGATCGTTTGTGGCTTCAAATCCTTTATCACTACACTATGATCGGTTGATGGCAGAAAACCGCCATCACTACTCGCAATCGTGCCATTCTTATCCTGTACAGTTAATGAATATCTAACATACCCTGTACATTCATCAGCTGTCTTCCAATTCACCATCACAGAAAACCTTGACGGAACTATCTCTAGTGAATGAGGCGTACAACCCCCCACATTATCTGCACCTTCTACCTGAACCGTATCCCTGACAAAGAAATAAAGGAACGGAACCAGAAGGATCACAAGGAAAATTGTACTAAAGCTGGTCAACTTCTTCACTGTTTTCGAGTATTAATAGATAAAAACTTTCTTGGACAACATTGTTCCCATCAGATATTGACAGCACAACCCTCTGCGTATCGCTCTGACCAAAGGCAGGAATACCTGAAAGAACTAGCTGGGTATCATCAAACTGCATCCAAGTAGGGGCTGATATCACGGTGACTGACAACTGATCATTAGGCGTATCAGAGTCCACAACCTTAAGGAAATACCGAAACTCCTTTCCTACTATAGCACTCTTTGGTGCAACAGAAACAAGATGTGGAAGACCCGTAATGATACTGTAAGCAGACTGATCATCCAGAAGAACATCTCCTGCTTTAGTTCTTGGGTCGAGTTGCTCATCTCGTGAAAGATAGGCAAACCCTATCATTAAAAAACTGATCAGAGGGAAGCCTATCAAAAATATCTTTTTTCTCAAACTATCAGTCATATGTATATAGTAACAGCCTTCGGGCTACTCAACAAGAAGATGCTCCATTTGAATATGAATTATCTGATCAGTTAAATATCAACATCCATTGGAAATCAGTTTGGGTCGAACTTCATACTTAGCAAATTTAATGATCGGTAATGTTATAGATCTAAGAAGTCGAAACTTTCTGGAGCATCTCCGCGAAGAGCAAATACATCAGGTGCTGGTTCTAGTCGATATCTTACCGTTTTATCTCAAAAAAACATGTTCGATCACACCGCAACGGTTTACAAAAAAATCCAATCCCTATATAATCTCCCAGAATTTAGCTATATTTTCGATCTTATGCCAAATCTACAAGCCTCGATCAAAGATCTGAGACAAAGTAAAAAGAGAACAGCCAACAACAACAGGATTCGCAGGAGACTAAAGGATTCTGTAAAGAGCTACAAGAAGGCGATCGAGTCAGGTGACGCAAAGACTGCAGAAGAGAATCTTCCTAGAGCACAAAAAATGCTAGACAAAGCAGCCAAGCGTGGTATCATTAAGAAAGGCACAGCATCAAGGAAAAAATCGTTGCTGAGCAAAAAACTTAACGACCTGACTGCCCCCGATGTCAAAGTTACTAAATAGAATGCTTAAAATCTCGTTCCTGCCAGCTGCGATAATGATCGTATCTAAGGTCTTTGGATTATATCTTGCGATCGTCGCTTACGATATGCAAATATTCATAGACAATGAGATACAATTCCCCTTTACAGTGCAGTTGCTCATCAATGAAAGAGATAATGTTATCTTGGCCAACTCAATTTCTGACCTAGTACTTCTTTTGGTCATGACTTCTATATGTGCATATATCTACCTCAGATTTACCCTTTATACGCGCTCTGCCGATGACCCTAGAACCATCGTCAAGCTAACAAAACTAAATCTGGTCAAATGGATAACTGATAAAAACAGTGTTTTTCTAAAGGTTTTTGTGTGGGTCCTTTTTCTGTTGGCGAGCGATGCAGTGATTATTGCGAATACCTTAAGGGGCGAAACTTATTCTTGGATCGGTGTTACAGCTTTTGTTACTGGAATATTGTTCATGTGGGCATTGGTACGAACATTTGAGATGGAGATCGAAAAACTGTACCCTACTGATAAGAACAGTCTATACTAGAATATGGTCAAACGAGAGATAAAACGACAATTGCAGAGATATGGCACTTACCTCGAGCCCTTCGAGCTGTTGCTTCTGATCGGGATATTTGTCATTCCTATAATGACTTTGTTCAACCTGACACCGCAGTACGGATCTCCTGATGTACCACCTGATAATGTGCTTGGTGTGTCCACAGATGGACATGTTAGGATCCAGGACATCGGAGGAAGTCATGAATTTATTACAAATGAGCGTCTTCTTGGTATTGATACTTCTTCCTACCACTATTACACAACATTGATCAACAGAGAGTCTGGTATTTATGCAAAGCCTATACTGCAGGTGACGAATCCTACTGATTCTGATATCGAGATAACTTTTTCTGTGAAATATTCAGTTGAGCAATCTTCTCAGATCGGGATTTTGAAGGATAATACAAATTACATCATCAAGGATAAGGAAGGTTTTACATTTCCTAGAAGTTTTACTGTTGCATCAGGCGAATCTGCGATCTTTAGTATTGATGTGAGGAATGATGTGAATATTAATTATTCGGAAGAGCTTGGGTTGCTGATCCTGTCCCGCTAACTTATAGTGCGAAGGTTTGAATATCACCTCTCAGAAACAACACCCTCACAGACTCATCTCCAACGCTCATTACGATTCAAACAACAAGCTTTTTTTCATAGTATCGACAGTATATACTACCCTTATCACACCATGCTCTATAAGGATCCATCAGGACCGTAAAAGAAACCTGCTGAGTGGGATGTATGGGAGCATTTATCAAATTTGATAGAAGAGACGTGGAATGTTGGCGAGTAGCGACAAACATTTATCGTCGAGAACTTTCTCCAAAATATCTGCTGCTCGACTATGATCATGCATCGCATCGCGAGCTGGACTCTAAGATGGTAAAAGATTAGAATATCCTTGCAAAATCGTCAAGATTGCAGATTCACATTACAACGATTCAAGAGAATGAAAACAGAAGGCTCACATTTTGAGAACATAAGGAATTTTTCCATCATAGCCCATATTGATCATGGGAAGTCTACCCTGGCAGATAGAATGCTTGAGGATACTATGCATCAGCAGATACGCTCGAGAGGAAAGGAGCGCGTGCTCGATCGGTTGGATCTTGAGCAGGAAAAAGGTATCACTATAAAACTTCAAGCAGCCCGTATGGTGTGGAAGGGTCATCAGTTAAACCTGATCGATACGCCTGGTCATGTAGATTTCTCTTATGAGGTTTCGAGGTCTCTTGCCGCATGCGAAGCTGCATTGCTACTGGTTGATGCTGGACAGGGTATACAGGCGCAAACGATATCAAATACAAGAAAAGCCTTAGAACTCGGTCTCAAATTGATTCCGGTGATCAATAAGATAGATATTGAGACAGCAAACATTGAGGAACGAGTTTTGGAATTAAGAGAGATCTTAGGTTTTCAACCTGAAGAGATCATTAAAGTTTCAGGAAAGACTGGTGAAGGAGTTCCGGAGCTACTGGATGCGATCATTGAAAGGTGTCCCTCTCCTACTGGAAGGATAGATGAACCACTACAGGCATTGATATTTGACAGTTTCTATGATGAATACAAGGGAGTTGTAGTTGCTGTAAGGGTCGTCGATGGTCAGATTGGGAGAGATGGTCAATCATATGGAAATAGTAATGCGCTTCCTACACTACATTTGCTCAGACGAGAAGAAGAATTCAAGCCTAGCGAAATTGGGATCTTTGCTCCAGATCTTGAAGAAGTTGGGGCATTAAAAGCTGGGGAGGTCGGATATATTGGTACTGGGTTGAAGGATATTAGTTATTTCACGGTTGGAGATACTATCTCAGATAACCCTGAAACCCTACCCCTACCTGGCTACAACCCTCCAAAACCAAATGTATATGCGACATTTTTTCCGACAGAACCTGATGGCTATGAAGATCTGCGGATCGGACTGAATAAACTCTCGCTCAATGATGCCGCTCTGACATTTACAGAACAGAGAAGTAACCTACTTGGGTCAGGGTTTAGATGCGGTTTTTTGGGTTTGTTGCATATGGAGATAATTCAGGAGCGACTGGAGAGGGAATATGACGTTTCCCTTATCATTACAGCTCCGACAGTTGAGTACCATATCAAAAAGACCAACGGAGAACTGCTTGAGATCCAAACCCCTCAGGAGATGCCTGATCCTTCGGAGATCGAGGAGATCAATGAACCGTGGGTTAGAGTAGAGATCCTTACTCCACAAAGATACATGGGTCCGCTAATGGAATTGTGTCAAAGTAGACGGGGTTCGTTTGTGAATACGAAATTCATCAATGACGCATCAACCTCTGACCTGATCGTACAGTACATGGTGATCGAGTACGATATCCCACTTGCATCTCTAGTCTCAAACTTTTTTGATCAAATGAAAAATCTGTCCAGTGGATATGCTTCAATGGAATACGAATTGATAGACTACTTCCCAGTAGACCTTGTGAAAGTTGCAGTTCTTGTAAATAAGGAAGAGGTCCCATCGCTTAGTTTCCTTGAGACAAAAGATGGTGCTAGATCAAGAGCAATAAAGTTGTTGGAGGTTATGAAAGAGGTTATCCCACGTCAACAATTTCAAGTCCCATTACAAGCTGCTATCGGCAGTAAGATTATTGCAAGAGAGGATGTCCGAGCATTTAGAAAAGATGTTACAGGAAAATTGTATGGTGGTGACTATTCGAGGAAAAAGAAACTACTTGAAAAGCAGAAGAAGGGGAAAAAGCGCCTGAAACAGATAGGACAAGTAAATATCCCACAAGAAGCTTTTCTTGCGATCCTCAAGACATAAGCTGAACCGACTCAATGTATTGATCAGAAGGTTGAAACTCACTAATTTCCGTAAGTTCGAGAAAGTCGAATTTGATCTCGATAGCGATCTGGTCGTTATACACGGTGATAATGCTGTCGGAAAAAGCACCATCCTCGAAGCTCTACACTTCATTACCAATCACCACTCTCCTTTTACTTCCGAATTGCAACATCTGTATCGAAATACAATTACAGATGATGTTTATTTCAGGATCGAGGCGGATATTGTGAAGGATGGGGATACTAGGACTTATGCACTATTTCAAAATGGTGGTTCGAAACAGTACATAATTGACGGGCACAGAACCACAAAGAAAAAATTCCGTGAGTTGGTAGCCTCAACCATATTTAGCCCAGAGCAGATCGAGCAGTTGATGATCTCTCCTCAACAACGCAGGGATTTTCTAAATTCCCTGATACTAAAAGTCGATCCAGATTATGAAGAACTCCTTTCGAAATTCAACAGAGTATTAAAACAACGCAATTCTTACGTGAAAAGATTAGCAAAACACTTCTATGAGACCGGAGAGGTTATGAGTGACGACCGTCAATTGCGATACTGGAGTGAACTATTGTCAAAATTCTCCGCTAATGTCATGAGTGCTAGGATCAATTACATAGAGCAGATGTTTGATGATGATTTTAGGATGGAATACAGACCCTCCCTACAATTGGAAGGTTTCGAATCTCTAGCAGATCTTGGCTCCCTCCAAGGCAATCATTTTAACGCCATGATGGAGCGTGTGAGAAGAGACATCGCTGTTGGACATACTACTATCGGTGCACACCGTGACGATTGGGGAATAGACGCAGGAAAAGATATCAGATCCGAAGGTTCTAGAGGAGAGAAACGTCTGGCTATCGGAAGGATCATCTTTAGATCTCAAGAGATCTATAACGAGAAGAATGGATTCTACCCTTTGCTAATGCTCGATGATATATCATCCGAACTCGATGATCGCAATACTACATCCATTCTTGATAAGGATCTGATATCAAAGCAACAAACCATCATCACTACGATCAAGTTGCATGATCTTCCACAAGAGGTCTTAGACAATGCCAAAGTAATAGAGCTCAAAGCCTAATGTAAAGCGAACCTCGTGGTGTAAATCTCATCTGTACGGAGGGTTCGTACTGGTTTGTAAGCATGATCAGGAACGGATATTTCATCGGGATCTAGTATCCTGCATATTTGTAAGGATCATCAGGAACGGATATATCATCGGGATCTAATATTCTGCATATTTGTAAGCATGATCAGGAGACAAGAAACCTCAGAATATAAAGTTCAGAACATACTGATCACATCCTCGTCTTCACTTTTAGATGCAACCCTTTCACCCAAAGACCAATCGATGTCTGTTTCAGTTAAGAAACCATTTTTATCGAAATACTTTATCGATCCGTTCTGTATTCCGTATTCATATATCTGTCTTGTTAATCGAACATCCTCCAAACAGTATTTTTTTAGATTCTCCAGATCGCCTGATGCCCAGTATTTGACCGCATCATATCCCTTACCTATCTTCCCATGACCCAAAGTCGCTTTTGTCAGGTCATCTAATTTTGGACGGAAGCCGATCTTTTTCGCAACAGCAACCATCAGATCAAGTTGAGGCAATTTCAGAACAGTATCCCCAAGATAGTTTGCTAATACCGGCATATCAAAAGTGAAACCGTTATAATGTACGATCATGTCGGACAGAGACATCAGTTTCATAAGATTATCCATATCATCTTCCCAAAAATCATACTCCCTACCCTCATCATCAATTACTCCGACATATGAAACACGCATCTCCTCTATCCGAAAGATGTCTTCTCCTGACCAATCATTTTGGGTTTCAATATCAAGAAATATCACGATCGATTTCTATTATGAAAATTAGCACAACGATTATACATCAAATCCAAACAGTAATGGGTAGATCAGAGAATGAATGCACAGATGAATGGGTGAGTGAGATCACGGGTGATATGATGAATAAGTGAATAAGTGAATGAGCGAATAAGTGAATAAGTGACAAGTGGTATGATTAACGAAATGACGGTTCATATGATGAATTAAAGAACAGGTGATGTTATTAAGCCAGGAGCTTCAGAAACATCAAGTGCTAGATCTCTTTAGACTCCAGAGCCTTTTCTAATGCTGACAGGCTAAGAAGTGCGCACTTCTTGCGACCGCTATCGCTATTCATACCTACCAAAGATAAAACGTCTTCTTCAGAAAGCTTCTTTATATCGTCCAACTGCTTTCCTTTAAGGATCTCTGAGAACATGGACATAGTAGCGATACTTATCGCACAACCCCTTCCTAGATATCGGATATCCTTAACCACACCATCATTAACCTCAATAAATAGCTCCATTTCATCACCGCATGAGGAATTTTCGACCTTTGCATAGTGGGTATAGTTATCCATCCTCCCCCAATTTCTAGGATCTTTGTAATGATCTATAACGTGTTCTTTATATAGAGAAGTTGTATTCATCCAACAAATTCACTGATAACTTTATCCAGTATCTCCAAGAAGTATTTAACTTCGTCTTCTGTATTGTATACAGAGAAGCTTGCCCTTACCGTAGGTTGCATATTAAATCGTTTATGTAACGGTTCTGCACAATGATAACCTGCTCTGACCGCGATACCATATTCATCCAACATGGATGATACGTCATGAGGATGCATACCATTCACAACGAAACTTACAAGTGAATTCCTTTTATCCGCATCATCTGGTCCAAAGATCTTGATACGACTATCTCGCTTAAGCCCTTCTACAGCAATCTTCGTAAGAGCTTTTTCATGTGCCTCGACCTGAGTCATCAGAAGATTATTAGCCATCCAATCGATCGCCGACATCAACCCTACTCCTCCTGCGATGTTTGGAGTTCCAGCCTCAAATCTCCAAGGAAGCTCTGCCCACTCGGCACCGTTCTTCCATACTTTTGATATCATATCCCCGCCACCGAGCCATGGTTCGGTTTCCTCAAGCAGTTCGTGCTTTCCATATACCACTCCGATCCCTGTTGGACCAAACATTTTATGCCCAGAAAATACCAGATAATCGATATCAAGTTCTCCTACATCGATCTGTGTATGGGCAACGGTCTGTGTTGCATCTAAAACTGTCAAAGCTCCTACAGTCTTTGCTATCTCCACAACCTTCTTTACATCTGTTTTTACACCAAGAACATTAGAAATATGTACAAAAGATATTAATTTCAACTTCTCACGGTATTTTCGTACCAAGAATTCTAGATATGAAAGATCTAATCCGGAAGCGGATTCGGTGACAGGTATCCACTCTAACTTAAATTTCTTCCGTCGAGAGGCCATCTGCCAAGGCACAATGTTCGAGTGGTGCTCCATTTCTGTTATCACTACAACATCCCCCTCTTCTAGACCCTGCTCAGCAACGGTATTACATATGAAATTCAATCCTTCTGTTGCATTAGAGACAAAGAAAACCTCCTCAGGAGTTGCACCGATCAGGTCAGCTGCTTTGCGATGGGCTTCCTCGTAGGCGTTTGTAGCCTCAGTTGAAAGCGTGTGGAGTCCACGATGTACGTTAGCATTGTAGTTTGTGTAATAGTTGGTGATGGAATCAATGACCTGTTTAGGCTTCTGCGTGGTCGCAGCGTTGTCCAAGTATACGAGTTGTTTGCCGTTCACCTCCCGTTGAAGGATCGGGAACTGGCTTCGGATGTCATCCACACATGTATTATACAGCAAAATAGCGTGGTGTTGGCAACAGAGTGCATAACACAAATATGCGACCCATATTCAGAACACTACATCCTCCTACGACCTATCCATAAACTGTTCCTTACTCTCGGCATCAACCTTCGGGAGCTTTTTCTCCAAACCCTTCCAGAATGGATCTAAGACCACCAGATCTCTCAGCCAATCATATGTGTGCTTCCTGTAGGCGATATGCCCGCCATTGCGTGTTCGTAGGTTTATGGTGTATTGCAGGTCGTCCAAGGAGGCGTAGAACCTATATCTAGTAGCATGGGCATGTGGGAGCAGATAGCGTGTGAACTCCCTTGCAAGATCTTCACCAAGCTCCTTTAATGCAGTTGTGTGCCATTTCTGGATACGATCATATACCTGTGTCATCCTATCGGAGAATTCTCCCCTGAGAGATTCAAAACCTGTATTGTAAAGATATTCACATAAAAAGAATGAGTTCTCAGGGTTACGATCTAATTCTTGGGTCATATCTACGGAATTGTCCCATAACGGTACAAACCTTTCAAAGCTCCTATGCCTGTTAAGGTCTTTCAAGACCCCTTGATCTGCCATACCATCGATCATATATGCACCTGATTGAGCAATATTTCCCGCTAATTTATGGTGATTATGGAATTCAAAGAATATCTTGCCTAATTCTGTTCTTTCATTTGCAGTCAATATCTTATGTTCTGTCGATAACGGGAATAGCAAAAGCAACATATGCTGAATGAAGGAATCTACTGGATCCGGATTCCTCCCGACCTTTAGATACTGCCCTATCCTTGACAGCTCAGGCATCTTTATACCCCCGAGGGTATCCAACCCGACCGAACTCAAGTACTCGCAAGCCTTGAGGAACATCTCTCGTTGAGTCTTATTTGCATCTGCATGTCGGATCAACCCGTCTACTTCGGGAACATATCCCTTTGAGGTCAATTCGTCATTTGATACAAGGAGTTCATATAACATCTCTCCAAGTTCTAGATCGATACGCTGATTGCTTCCACGCAATCTTGATATAAGTTCAGACCATGACCTTGCCGACATTACATAACCCAAACTTGTCTGCAGTCCCAAAGGCAAAAAATACCTTACGGTATCGAATGTCCTAGCCATCAATACAGAAGCTTGTTTAGGATCCTCTCGATCGACCTCAAAGAATTCACCTAACGCATCTTGGGTGCTTGGTAACATCTCTCGATAGTGTTTCATCCACTCATGTATGATCGCACCATACTCTTCCCTCAATTCAGGTGAGACATCGATATCTAAAGGTAGGTCGATAAATTGTGGATCTTCAAAGTTCTGAAATCTCGTGGATCTCTCCTGACCGGCAATAACTAGATTGGTATTGAACAATCTCATCGCAGTTATCATGGGAACGTTTTCAAAGCAGATGAACACATCTGCCATATCCCCTACTGACTTATGTCCGTATCCATGAAATATCGATTCTAATCTTGAAGCTGCATCAGTACCCTTTCGCATTACCTCCGCAGCGATGTCATACACAGAATCTGCGCTTCTACTATATCTCGCACCTAGATAAGCACTTACAGAAGGTTGCTTGTTCCCAGGTGATTGCAATAGGGTCAACACATTCATTCGGTGCCAACCTGAATCATTTTGGATACCGGCTATCTGTAACTGATGATCGTATCTGTACTGGACTGCCATTATTTCTACTACTGATTGAATTTAATTTCTACTTTATATCTATCTGATCTATATTTAACTTCCTATTTAACATCTGTTTAATTTCTATCTAAATCCCCCTTAATTCCGACATAATTTCTACTTGATCTCTGCTTAACATCTACATCAATTCTAAGTAGCAATAAGTAGAACCTGCCAGATATCTCACCTAACAGGGAATTTTCTGGCAAATTGCTCTACTTCTTGAGCTAACTTGCCAAGCAACTTCTCATCATTTATTGAGCTCAGAACCTGATCCATCCAATTTACAACAGACACCATGTGCTCTTCTGTCATTCCTCTGCTTGTCAAACAAGGAGTGCCGATCCTAAGACCATTTGGTTTCATTGGAGGGGCAGGATCATTGGGGATAGTATTTGCATTGGTTATGATATTTGCTTTCTCGAGTGCAATAGCAGCATCCTTGCCAAGTAGACCTTGAGGTCGCAGATCCAATAAGACAAGATGTTTATCAGTACCACCCGAAACTACCTTGTACCCTTTCTTCATTAACTCTTCAGCCAATACCTTTGCATTCTTTATGATCTGTTCTGCGTATTGTTTAAATTCGGGTTGCATTGCTTCGTGTAGGGCCACGGCTATACCAGCAATGTGGTTGTTCAACGGTCCCCCCTGCATACCCGGGAATACAGATCTACGAATCTCGGTTGAGATATCTTTTCTAGAGAATATCAAAGCTCCATTTGGTCCTCGCAATGTTTTTCGTGTGGTCATCATCGTCACATCAGCATGTTCAAAAGGTCGCTTATTTAGACCTGCCAAAACTAAACCAGCCTCATGAGAAACATCCGCTAAATAATACGCTCCTATATCATGAGCGATCTTTCCAAGTCTTTCATGATCTATCTCGCGAGGATAAGCTGTACCGCCAGATATCACGATCTTAGGTTTAACTTCTTTGGCGATCTCATCGATCTTGTCGTAATCAAAGACTTCTGTTTTGGGATCTACACGATAGAAATACGATTCATACACTCGAGAATTGTGGGTCGTCTTTCTTTCCTCAGACATCTTCCATCCGTGTGAAAGATGACCTCCATCAAAAAGATACATCCCTAACATCCTATCACCGGGTTGAAGTAATGCTGAATAAATAGCTGAGTTTGCATGTGCGCCTGTCACCGATTGTACCTCCACATCCCACCCATCAGGGTCAAGACCAAAGACCTGAAGTGCACGACTTCGTGCGAGTCCTTCTATGATATCGATATTCTCGTTACCTTGATAATACCGTTTCCCTACTTCTCCCTCTGAATATTTGTTCATAACTACAGACCCGACTGCCTGTCTAACAGCAGCACTTGTGTAGTTTTCAGATGGGATCATAAGTAATTGCCGTTGTATACGGTCTTCTTCTGCTGATATCGCATCAGCAACTTGGGGATCCACCTGTTTTAAATTCATCATCTGGATCAGATCCGATAAATTTATTTGCTATTCTCTATATCAAAGACAAGGTCAGAGAAAAGAGAAAATTGTTGCTCAGAAATTATACAATCATATTAGCAGAAATGCTTGTGGTTTTTAGGCTGGTAGCGAGAGATACCGAAAAATAGCTTTATCCGGATGTTTATCGGAAATCCTGAAAACTTTATTTTTCATAAGACCGACTCTTCCACACGTGGAGTGTATTCCACATCAGCGCAGAGATCGTCATTGGACCAACCCCACCCGGAACAGGAGTGATATATGATGTCATCGGTGCAACTTTAAGATAATCGACATCACCCACGGGGATATTGCCTTCTGTAGCTTTATTGATACCGACATCTATAACTATTGCACCAGGTTTGATGAAATCAGTGGTGATAAAGTTTGGCATACCAACAGCAGATACTAATATATCAGCCCTTTTGCATATTGACTTAAGATCGCGTGTTCTTGAATGTGCAATGGTGACCGTGCAGTTTGCCTCATTGAGCAACGCTGCCATTGGTAGACCAACGATCTTGCTCCTACCCACTACAACAGCATTAAGTCCTTCGAGCTCTATTCCATAATTTTCCATAAGTAGCATTATCCCTTTTGGTGTCGCAGATGCGATGGCAGAGGGGTCTTTCTGGAACAATTTACCGAGATTCACAGAGGTGAGTCCATCGACATCTTTTCTGGGGTCGATCTGTTCTAGTACTGAAACCTCATCAATATGGTCTGGCATTGGGAGCTGTATCATAAAGCCATCTACTGCATTGAAAAGATTTAATTCCTGTACTTTGTTTTTCACATCTTTTGTTTTAGAGCTCTTTTCCAGCCTATGTACGACTCCGTCAAAACCGAGTTCTGACGCTCTTTTTTCTTTCATCGAAACATACTTCGCACTTCCGTACTCATCTCCTACCAGTATCATATCGATCCTTGGAGGTCGTCCTAGCGATTCAAGATCTTTAAGTATCTGTTCTCGTATCGAGTCATTGATCTTTTGTGCTGTATTTTTTCCATCAAGGATCTGCATATGCTGAGTTTGTGAATTGAGTAAATATTAAGATGATTGTACAACTATTTATTCCAAATAGACACCCTGTCTATACCAAGTATTTTATCAACACTCACATGGGTTATTGATGGGTCTGAATCATTTTTTTCCCCAAATCCGAAGTGTACCGAGACGATCCTAGCACCAGAGGGTAACTCCTCTCTGAACTTGGGCATCAGCTTTGAAACGAAAGTGCTCGTCAAGTATAGGTATACTTTGGTGAATTTTGATATATCAAATTGGAAGATGTCTCCCTGTATGAAACTTACATTCTTCAGTCGCATCAATTTTGCATTGATCTTTGAGTAGAGTACCAATCCCTTGTTTAATTCAAGACCTGTAAAGTTCACATCTCGATATCGTTTTGCAGCATATAGTATGAATTTTCCATCTCCAGAGCCGAGATCCACAACTTCATCACCCTTCTTTAGATCTAAGGCTTCTAATGCCACTTTGAGAGATGCAGTATCACTAGGAACGAATGGTACATCTGTCCACAGAGTAACCGCTACCATAAATATGCGTATGATCATGGCAGAAGCGATACCATATCCACATATCATGATGATGATTGTGAGTATTTGTAAAATTGTCATTGATTTGCTCTTGCTTCTTTATAAAATTTACCTTTCTTTTTCATCAACTGATTGTAGCTACCACTTTCTACGATCCTACCATCATGTATGTAGTAGACAGTATCGAACATATCCAGATGGTCAGTATTTTGGGTAATGTAGATAAGTGTCTTTTTATTCCCGATGAATTTAAGGATCTCTTTGATCATCTTTTCCTGAGATGGTCCGTCAATATATGTAAATGGTTCATCCATGATGAATATACCCTTATTTCTGTATAACATTCGCGCGATGGCTAATCTCTGCCAATACCCAGGAGAGATATCTTTTCCACCGGTAAATTCCTTACCCAAGATCGATTTATCTGTTAGCTTTTCTTTTTTCATGAACTCTGTCACTCCTGTTATATTCTTTACCTGTTGATATAATCTCTTATCAAGATTTACCCTGTCGCTTGATATTGTGATGTTCTCCTGGAGTGAGAAGCTGTATCTGACAAAATTTTGGAATGCGACTGATATCTTCCCTTTTAACTCCCCTCTTTTTAGTTCACGAACAGACAAACCATCCAAAACATAATCCCCGGCAACGATCTCATACAATCCACAAAGGGTTTTTACTAAACTGCTCTTACCTGAGCCATCCCCTCCTACAAACGCAACTTTCTGACCGGGTTTGATCGTCACATTCACATCTCTTAATACTTTAACCTCAGGTTCATCAGGATATTGAAAATCCAAGTTTTGCAATTCAATGAGTGGTGTTCCCTTTGTTAACAATCGGCCAGTTGGATCCATATCTCCAAAACCTTTATATTCGATCAGGTCAAAGAATTCTGTTGTGTAAGAAACCTGGTCGAACATCACCAAGAGCTGTCTTAACAAGTTGTACGATGCTTCGTACACCTCATTGGTATAATCAAATAAAGCTTTGAAATCACCGATAGAAAGCTTCTTACGAATGGACTCAAACAGTACAAAGATTGTGTAAATATACATAAAGATCTGTCCGGTTGCAGACATCACTACCTGATCGCTGTAGTACATGTCATATCGCTTTGTCACACCTTCAATGAATTCTTGATCATGCTGTCGATAATTCTTTAACAATGTCTTAAAGATACCGTTCACTCTCAATTCGGGAAAGTTCGGTATAGTCATACTTGTGTTCATGAGATAGTCGGTATACTTCACATGTTCGACCTTGTCTTTGCGATAAGTTCGAAGGCGTCTCTCGCCTATGAATTGGATAAGTGGTTCGGGGATAGCAATGATCAACAAAAAAAATACTGAAGAACCCATTGTTGAACCAAGTATGATGATCGAAGATACAAGTCTGATACTCTGTCTGATGACTTCGGTAAAGGCCTCATAGGTTGAAAATATCGACCCGATAGAATAACCCGGAACAAAGGTGGTGAGTTCTTGAAACCTGTTCTGCTCTACTTCTTGGAGGTTCTCAGAGGAGATCTTTCTTATCATCTCAACCCTTGCTGTATGATCTACTTTGCGCAACATCCGTTCATAAGTCGCTTGTCGGAAATTCTTCAAGGCTTTTGTGACGATGTATATTGCGAGTATAATTGCAAGCCATCTAAAAGAATCTGTCACAAAATAGTCATATAGAGAATTGACAGGGATCTTTCGAAGCAGAATATCAGCTGTAGAGTCGATGAACTTACCACCTACAGCAATTCCTGTCATATCCAACGCCGTGATCAAAACAAACGCAAAATCACGGATCAAGGCCTTTTTCAAATCATTCTTATACACATACCCTATGGTGTTGGTTAAAGAACGAAGTATATTCTTCCTGTTTTTGCTCATGGAAGACGGGTATGGATTGATTTAAGATCATCCACATATTAGCACAGCAGACGAACATAAAAAAAGACAGGCATATAGCCTGTCTTTAGGACTCTTTACTAGTGTGGACCTGTAAAGCGTGTGTTTAGTTTCATTGCGAGATCTACATACGCTTTTTAGTTCTATTCAACTACATCGATATCGATTGTTTTTGGCTTCACTTCCTCACTTTTTGGAAGGGTAATTGTAAGGATACCATTTTGGAACTTCGCATTTGCCAAATCAGCCTTCACCATAGTAGGAAGCTCTGCTGATCTCGAGAAGGACATCGAACGTATCTCCTTTTTGTAATACTTCCTCGAAGAATCGTCTTCCTTTCGCTCCTCTTTCACATTACCGGTTACAGTAATTGTGTTTGATTCGATCTGGATATTGATATCATCCTTACCGAAACCTGGTGCTTTCAATTTCACAATGATGTCATCTTTTTCCTCGTAGAGATCCATCTGCACATCATCGTACTCTGCAAAACCCCAATCATCCCAGTCGAAAGCATCCCTGGGAACCATTCTCCATGGATTCCATACTGTTAATCTTCTATTCATGTTCGCAGTACTATAATAAATTAAATATCAATTGTTATTTTTAAAGGGTCCATTGGCACAGTAAGTTTGAGGCAAACCATCCCAAGGTAACTATTTATACTATTAGCATATGCGATTGTCAAGTGCTAATACATGAACAGACATTCAGAGGAAAGAACCCTCCTTTTTACTTATCATATAGACATATTTCGAGTTATCCAGTAAGCACAATGTGAATTTCTTGTGAAGTTTTTTACTTCAAACTGTAGCACACTCATTTTGAACAGCCTTTGTTTGTCCCCCATGACCCTTGCCTCATGTGTATTTTGAAAAAAAGAGAATTGTGCAAAATTCGTATGTGATTTTCGCCAATAACTGATCGATCTCGATAGTTTCTTATACCGAGGTTGTTTCGTATCCGTGATAGCTCGACACACTGTGATAGCTCGACACACTGCGATTGCTCGACACACCGCGATTGCTCGACACACTGCGATAGCTCGACACACTGTGATAGCTCGACATACCGTGATAGCCCGACACATCGCGATTGCTCGACACACTACGATTGCTCTACCTAAGCGGATAGCTACACACAGATCAATAACTTTGTATGACGCGTATTTCCGGACATATTGGTAAATAAATGACGTGTCAGGGCAGTGAGGATCCTTACCTGAACACAGACCTAACCTTGTTGTATAAAGGTTTTCATGATCGACCGATCCTAAGAACTAGCTACATGTATCAAGCTATCTCAAAATTCTCCTAGCCATGCGGATTATGATCTGGGAACCTAAGCCCCTACAGTAGCTACAGTTAGTCGATCAGCAATTACGATCATATCCTTTTCACGCTTGCTATCAACTATATTCTCTTGTCGAGCTACGATCTCAAAATCCCGGTCCAACAGCTTAAGTACATAACTACCTCTTGGTACGACAAACCTGAATTTTCCATCGCTATCTGTAACTCTTTTAGAGATATATCTCTGCTGAGTTAGATCATATAACCCTATCGATAGACCTTTAATTGGATTACCACTACTGTCATTCACAACTCCCATTTCAGGTGGTGTGTACCTCAAAGAAAAGAGTGTCAGAAAGATCGTAGGTATATATAGCAGGCAGATGACAAAATTCACAAAAACAGGAATACTGAGTAATAGTAAGAGGGAGAATGAAAATCCAAATGCTAGTAGGAGTAGTTGGAGGAATTTTACGGCAAGTCGAACCCTCTCTTTAAGCAATGCTGTAAAGACCTTTGCGAAACTGTTCTCTGTAGGGTCAACAGGGATCGAATAGTAGATCTGTACCTCTTTGTTCACCTCAAACTCATCTCCATGATAAACATTATCGAGAGGATAATCTGCCAATGACCTAACTATCCACGAAGGGAACTTATACCCTGATTTGCTTACTATGATACTGTAGATGCCTGGCTCCAATTCTGCATCAAATACTCCAAACGCATCAGTCACGCTAGTCCTTACCATTGTCTTTTTATTTGTTCTTTCATCCTTCTTGAAGAGACGCACCAGAGCATTAGCCAGAGGTTCTTTAGTAACTGCATTATAAACATAACCGTACTGTTGACCATGAAGCCTGATACCCAGTAATGTCAGCAAACCAAAAGCCCCTCGCAAAATGATCACCGGAGCTTCTAGAAATGTCATGTTTAGTAGACCCATGCTCACAAAAGCTGATGTGGCGACATTTGCCACATACGCTACAGGTGCGATCTCTGCGACATCCTGTATAGCTTCCTGAAATCTTTCAGGTTCAAGTCCAATATCATCTAGTAAGTTCTCCCACCATCCAACTGCAGAAACAGGTACGACAGGTTCACCACCATCAAATTCCTGTATAAGCAAACATCCTGTAGGTTTACACTCATAACCTACTCCACATTCATCATCATTTGCACATTTCTTACACTTGTTATCCTGAGAACAAACAAACTTTGGGAAATTACAGTGCTCATTGACTGTACATTGTAACGGAGGCGGAGGTTCACATATACCTGATTGGCAGAGATCCTCTCCCGAACAATCAGTGTCAAATACACACTGTGTGCATGACCCATCTATACAAACCTCTGAAGGATACTCACATTGGGTATTTGTGGTGCACTCCGCAGGAGGGATCGCCACGCATAAACCGTCTTCACAACTGTTACCCTGCCCACATTCATAGCTGAAATTGCAAGGTGTACATTCATTATCTATATCGCAGATCTCCTCAGGAAATTGGCAGTCGGTATTTGTTAAACATTCATAAGGAGCCTGACAAACACCCGCTATACATGCCTGTCCGGTATTACATTGCCAATCAACTACGCAAGGTTCGCATACATTTGCAGGATTACAAACTTCGTAAGGGTATGCACATTGGGAATTCACAGTACACTCGAGTGGTTCCGGTGTGACACAAACATTGTTTGTACATACATCACCTGTATTACACTGTAGATCTGTAGAGCATGGGTTACAGTTATATGTACCATCACATATCTCATACGGATATCCACACTGTGCATTTACAGTACATTCCAGAGGAGGTATCGCTTGGCAAGTACCCGTAAGTTGATCACATTCATTTCCTACTCCGCATTCACTATCTAGTGTACACGGTGCACATTCGTTAGTTGCTGAACATATCTCGCTCGGGAAATTACAATCATCATTTGTTCCACATGTCAGATCCCTTATACATAGACCCAAAGAACAGATGTCGCCATAACTGCACTGCGCGTCAGTCGTACAGGCAGAACACTGAGAGATCCCATCACAGATCTGGAAGGGATATGTGCAGTCGTTGTTTGTACTACATACAGGGAGTGGTAGTACTTGTGCTGTAATATTGACGGATGTACTGTTTTGCAGCATAAGTAGAAAATCTGAAGTGTCGTTGAGAGCCCCACTATCGATATTCAAAGTGATCAGGTGACCTCCTGTTGATATCGATGTTCCCAAAACCCCTGTATTACCAAAAACATCTACACCGTATGTCACTCCATTCACCAATGGCCCTACATTCTCTATCAATATCTCATCAGATGATAGCGACCCACTCCCCTGTGTACAGTTTGCATATATCAACCCCGGCAGAGCTTGGTCGATCGCCCATGAACCTCCAGACAGATCTACTGGGGATGATGTTGTACCAACAACAGACATACCCCCAGGTGTACGACACCAGTAGCCATCATCGTTATCATCAAAGGATATAGATACTGTAGAGCCGGGTGGAAAATTTTGTGTTGGTTCAAAAGCCAAGGTAAAAGCCCATCCTGTACTTATTGCCACTCGACTACTGTTTGCAAAGAGATAATACGCTGATATCGTGCCTGCTTGAGTGACTGTCGAGATGTGGAACAGGGCCAAGATGGAAAGCAGTATGGCCATAAGGAAGATCATAAATTGTTTCACACCTCTCAAGCGAAGCGTAACCGCTATATGACGAGCAGATTTACTCATGGCACTTACCCTGTATATTACATCGATGTATGATAGTATAATAATACACAAATAAGGTACAAAGACAAAGGAATGATGCTATCTTTCAAAACATTTCGGAGAATTGCCACGACAGTTGATACATATATATATGTAATAGGTGTGATTCTGTTTGCTATGACGGGAGTGGTATTTGCTGAAACCTTAGAGTCTACTGATTATCGTATAGATGGTGCAGTTATCGATGCGGGTGGTCAGGTACCTACCGGTACGACGGATCTCGGATTGTTTGCTACTATTGGAGATTTTTCTGGTAATCCTAGAGATACTACCTCCTCATATCAATTACGACCAGGGACTACAAATGAGTTCCTAGCCAATACACCCATAGTTGCGTGTTTTGAGACCACCTCTACTGGAAGCTCGAACTGCACCACAGGACCTGCATATCTCAATAGTAATGGTATGGTAAGGGTATGCGGTACAGACGGTTGTTACAACAAAGCTCGATTTGAGATCGACACCCAAAACAATCCTAGCGATACACTATATGGTGTACAGATCTCTACAGATGACTTTGTTAGTGATATCCAACAGATCGACGGTACTTCATACAAACCAAAGGATCTGGCAGATAGGCAATTAGCTGATTATCTGACCGAGAGCGATTGGGAGACACCAGTTTTCAATATAAAAGGACTCCAGAGCAACACTACATATTATGTAAGGATCACGGCATTGCATGGTGATTTCACCGAGTCCACCCCTAGCCCATCCGCATCGGCTACTACTGCAAATGCTCTGATCACATTTGATATCGACATCACAGATATGGCGGAGAGTACTCCGGAGACGAGTGCACCGTATGGGATAAGTTTCACCGGAGATTATAAATTGATCTCAGGTGGGGCACTTCAGACGAATCTTGACCTGATTTGGATGGATCTGGAAACGAATGCTGAAGGTGGAGCTGCCGTAGCACATAAAGGTCTGTATGGAGGTCTTTACAGTGCGAATCAAACATACACGATCACATCAGCCACAGAAGATCTTTCCGCAGATCCCGAGGGTTTTGGTCTTCAAAACTACGACTATTCAGGAACTGAAACTTATGAGGAAACATATTCAGGACAAAGTTCCTTAGGTACGATAACAATTGCTACGAACTACAATGGGGCTGGTAATAATGTAGGAATAGTAGACACAGACCTTTTACTGCTATTCGGATCGGACGGCCCGACCGATGCAGGTCGTGTGTCTATGTGGGTCAAAGCGAAGGCAGGTAATTCAGCTCCAGCAGACACAGATTATACAGAAGAAATAACGATAGTTGCGGTAGGTAGATACTGATTTCCTTAGACGATCTGAAGGTATTTCGCCCCATTTTCATGGTGTAAATTTTTGCACAATCATTTTACTCATCTATCATCTATTAGTTTATCTATAACCATTTTCTGTCAATATAAAAAAGTGTTCGGTTAGATCTACAAAACACACCTCCTTAACAGGTGTACACAAACTATGCCCATTATGACGCAAGAAAACACAATATATAGCTATTGACACCCTCCTGGATACATGATTGTATAGATAATGAGTTAACATCCTTATGGATTGGCAACGCATCCTTGAGGCGGTTGACTCGGATTGTGTGTACACATTCCGCAATCAATTAATTAATTTATTTCTTACTGCCCTAATGAAAAGAAATAAAACGGTGCTTACACTAACATTAGTGATGGCACTACTTTTAACAGCAGTAGGTGCTCCGTTGCTGTCAAAGGATGCAGATGCAGCAGCAATGATAAATGCATATATGCTGATAGACGACATCGCAGCTGGTAGAACCGCGGGTGCAACGTATGTATTTGCGATACAACCCTCTCAGTCCTTCACAACTCCTACATTGACAATCGAATTTCCAATTGCCGATGATACGGAGTGGTGTAGAACTGCAACAGATCTAACAGAAGCCGGTGTGACAGCCTCAGTAGCTGACGATGGAGGTAGTCACGACATCTCAGCTGCATTGCCAGGTACTCTTGCAGCTACTTGTACTCAGGGTAATGGAACAACTACTGGTGATAAGATCACTGTTACAGGTATCACAGCCATCACAAATGGTTCTGTATACGGTCTTTCCTTGACCGATGGCACGACTGGTGAACTTGGCACGAGTACAAACGGATCACACTTAGTTTCAGTTACTTTAACAGAGGGTGCAAACGTTGATACCATGACATTTGGAGTTCAATTATTGACAAATCCTGATGTCACAGTGACTGCGACAGTTGCAGCTGCTCAAACGGTGACCTGTTCTCTGAGTTCTAACTCAGTAGCGCTTGGTACCTTGTATGCAGGTGGTGCCTATGTTACTGGTACTCACACGATCTCTGCCTCCACCTCCACAACAGCAGAGGGTTACTACTGGGCTGTTTATGGTGAGGGAGACGGATCAACAGACGCTGGTCTTTGGAAGTCTTCTGCAACTACAGACCTACTCGCATCTACAGGTTCTGGGACGATCGATCTTAATACCACTGAAGGATTTGGTTTGACTGCATCTGCAGCTTCTGGTGCTACTGTAGCCGCAGACTTTGCTACAGGAACAGCAGGTCAATTCGGTGCATTGGATAGAACTTATTCAGGTGCACAGATGTTGACCTACCAAGCATCTGCTGAGACTGGTGGTGACACTTCAACAATCACTTACGGAGCAAAAGCAGGTTCAGGTGCACAAGCAGGTTCATATTCGGAAACTGTCACATTTATTTGTGGTGGTTACTATTGATCGTGCTTTAGTTATTCAAGTGAGCTGAAAAAGGGGGCGTCTGCCCCCTTTTCTCTCGTCGTTCATATTTCAGATCCTATGTATACAAAGACTTCTCTCAGCTTCGATTTCTTGCAATAATGGTAGGCATTAATTATCAAACTGATTGTTCATGTCAAAAAATATACTAAGGTCATTACTAACCCTTACGTTCATTACCATCTTCTCTCTTTTAAGCACTAATTCGTCTTTCGCTCAAGATTCAGATGACCTGACACTTTTTTCAACACCACCACTGAACGGAGAGAAACTACAGCTTGAACCAGGAGAAGTTTACGAAGACAGCTTCAAGGTTGCCAATCTCGGTATAGACACTTTGACATACTATATATATGTTAGTGGTTTTGACCAAATAGAGGATTATCCCGGGACATCAACACCTCTGAGCCCTGAAGATGATGCTCTTGCACCCTACTCTGCATCAAAATGGGTCACACTACCTTTTGATGTAGTGACTCTAGAGCCACAAGTGAACGTCACCATCCCATTTACTATCACAGTTCCAAATGATGTAGCACTAGGTGAATACAATGTGAAGATATTTTTATCCACTGACGAAGGATTCACTTCAGACACAGAGTCTTTTACTGTAACCAATTTAG
>JACKFQ010000009.1 GCA_020632395.1 Candidatus Nomurabacteria bacterium
GGATATTTTGAAGATTTCATCACTATTGCTGGTCAACCCGCATATATCTCTAGCCCTATAGCTATTGACTCTGACAAGCCGTCTCCTATCATAGTGTACAGTCACGGTTCAAACACTACTGTTAGTACCGGAATGGATTCTGAATTCATGTACGACCTACGAGAATATTCAGAGATATTCACAAAGGAGGGATATATCTTTTCTGCGTCTAATCAGCACGGAGCAAATTGGGGTAGTCCCGAGGCCATAGCAGACATGCAGAATCTTATTGAAAATATAAAAGAAAATTACAATTCAAATGGAGATATCTATCTTATCGGATATAGTATGGGGGGGTTGCCAACACTCAGATTTGCATTTAATTATCCTGAAAATATTGTAAAGATAGCTCTCCTAGCACCAACCTCATATGCATCTAGCTACACAGAAGCTGATTTTAACGCGATCAAAGATATCCCTATCAAGATCTGGCATGGTAATGCGGATGTAAACGTAGGGATCTTTTTGAGCAAAGATCTTGTTGCAAGAGCAGATCTATTCGATGTACCGATCGAGCTCGTAGAGTTACCGGAAAAGGGGCATTGGGATGTTGATACGGAGTTGATAACTAATATTAATGTTTTTTTTAGTTATAAGTAAGAATTTTGGTGTATTGTTTGGGAGGGGTGGTTCTATACCTGGAATCAGAAGTATTGGTACTTACACGTTAGCCATACTGTCATTACTCTCTGTATGTCTATTCTGGAAAGAGCCTATTCTACTGGCAGGTGTACTCCTGTTGTTATCGATCATTATGATCGGTATTGGAAGAGACCAGATCGGTCTTCGCTTATATCTTTGGATCACATGTGGAATTGCTGGTTCTGTCGCAGAGTTCCTTGCGATTCAAGCAGGTGCTTGGCAGTATACAGATCATGCAAAGAGTGTTCCTATTTGGCTTCCATTACTACGGGGAATTGCCGCTATATTCATCCAACAGCACAGTAAGGGTGCTCGTAGACTACCAAAGGTTACCATCAAATGATCTTTTTCTCTTTTGGGTAGTCATTCCACTCAACCTATTGTTCGATCATGAATTCGATCGTCACGCTTCCATCTTTGTCTTTGTACTGGTTGAACCTCTTCATACCGGCCTTCTCCATGACCTTAATTGATCCGATATTATCAGCATCGCATTCGCCATGTATCAATTCGATATTTGGGAAGGTGGCGAAGCATTTCTTAATTACCAGACTTAATGCCTCGGTAGCATAACCAAATCCCCAATACTTCGGTAATATTGCATAACCAAAGTTCATCACTTTGCGATCTGGAAGACTTGCTACCTCCTCCTCCGGATCGCCAATCCCAATGAATCCTATTGATCTGTTCTGATCCTTCTCAATTATCACGTAGTGTAGTGATGTCAGTTCACCCTCCATCCCTTTAACCATGCCCATAAGGAATTCTAAAACCTTCTCTTCACTATCTCGTTTAATATATTCGAAGTGCTCTGTCACCTTTGGATCCATACATAACCCAATAAATAGAGGATGGTCTGCTTTATTTGGTGCTCTAAGGATAATCCTGTCTGTTTCAATTTCCATCACTATATAGTACTGTATCGAGTAACAATTATCTAGCAACAAAAAAACCCACCTTTCGGTGGGTCTTCAATTTCATAAAGTCCTGGCAACGACCTATTTTCCCAGCCCCTTGCGGGACAAGTATCTTCGGCGCTGGAGCGTTTTACTTCTGAGTTCGGGATGGGGTCAGGTAGTTCCGCTCCGCTACGATCGCCAGGCTACTAAAGGCAACATGATACATTTACATTTACCTTTACTAGCCTGACAACCTCTCCCGAAGGAGAGATATCAGGACTTTAGGTTTTAGTAAAGAGCCGCCCCGCTAACTTATAGTGCATTTGAGGGTTGGTGTATTTTCAATACATTCACCTTCAACTTCCGCACTATAAGTTAGCGGAA
Source organism: Candidatus Nomurabacteria bacterium (assembly GCA_020632395.1). Lineage (NCBI taxonomy): Bacteria > Candidatus Nomuraibacteriota > Candidatus Nomurabacteria bacterium. The sequence continues at coordinate 1,965 of JACKFQ010000009.1, forward strand.
CACACAGTATGTTTTAGCATACTGAAAACTGAATAGAACTTTAGCAAAGATTCAAAAAGTATTCGCTCGATTAGTACTCCTCGGCTAAACACATTGCTGTGCTTACACCTAGAGCCTATCAACGTGGTAATCTTCCACGGAGCTTCAGAGTGTTCAAGACACTCAAGTATATTTAATCTTGGGACCGGCTTCGCACTTATATGCTTTCAGTGCTTATCCGTTAGCAACTTAGCTACCCAGCGATGCTCCTGGCGGAACAACTGGTACACTAGAGGTTACCGCACCCCGATCCTTTCGTACTAGGGGTCAACTCCCTCAAATATACAACGCCTGTACCGGATAGAGACCGACCTGGCTCACGACGGTCTGAACCCAGCTCACGTGCCGCTTTAATGGACGAACAGTCCAACCCTTGGGATCTTATCCAATCCCAGGATGCGACGAGCCGACATCGAGGTGCCGAACCTCCCCGTCAATATGAACTATCGGGGGAGACTAGCCTGTTATCCCCGGGGTAGCTTATCTCCGTTAATCAATGGCGTATCCACATACTGCCAGAGGATCACTTAGACCTACTTTCGTAACTGCTCGGGATGTCTCCCTCACAGTAAAGCTGACTTATGCCTATGCACTCTTCACCCGATTTCCATCCGGGTTGAGTCAACCTTTGTGCGCTTGCGGTACTCTTTAGCAAGCAACCGCCCCAGTCAAACTGCCCACCACGCACTGTCATGCGACCGGATCACGGTCACAGTTAGAAACAAAACAACAAAAGGGAGGTATTACACTGTCGACTCCCCCAGCCCTGACGAGCCGGGTTCAAAGTCTCCCTCCTATTCTCTACAGTCGTAACCTTGTTTCAATGCGAAGCTGCAGTAAAGCTCCACGGGGTCTTTTTGTCCTGGTACAGGAAGGCCGCATCTTCACAGCCATTTCAATTTCGCCGAGCACGTTGTCAAGACAGTGGAAGGATCGTTACGCTATTCATGCAAGTCACTAATTAAGTGACGAGGTATTACGCTACCTTAGGACCGTTATAGTTACAGCCGCCATTGACCAGGGCTTCAGTCGCAAGCTTCTCCACCGCTGTAAGAACCGAAGTTCAAACAGCAGTTAGATAACCCGCTTCCTTAACCTTCCGGCATTGGGCAAGCGTCAGCACCTATACATCCTCTTGCGAGTTTGCAGGCGCCTGTAGTTTTGGTAACTAGTCGTCCCTCCCTATTCTCTGCGGCCATAATCGACAAAAATTTATAAATAAACTAATGACGTATGGCCCTCCTTCTCCCGAAGTTACGGAGTGAATTTGCCGAATTCCTTAACAACGCATCACTCGTACGCCTTGGTGCATTTACACCAGTCTACCTGTGTCGGTTTGCAGTACGGTTGCCAATACTTTCCCATAGGACCGAAGTCCTATGCAGCTAGAAGTTTTTCCAGGGGGAGTAATCCAACGGATCGGATCCCCGAAGTTCACCTTTTCATCATGACTTGCTTTCATCCCCAGAGGGAATCGCCGGACCGGATTTTCCTAGCCCGACTGACTTGTCATTTGAACCCTAATCCAATAAAGGGCCCGCTTTTTCAATCCCCTAGCTCCATCGCGAAGTATTCGCAGTACAGGAATATTAACCTGTTGCCCGTCTCCTACGCATTTCTGCCTCGGATTAGGACCGACTAACCCATGGTTGACTGACATAGCCATGGAAACCTTAGACATTCGGCGAGCAGGGTTTTCACCTGCTTTTCGCTACTCATCCCGGCATTCTCACTTCTATACGCTCCAGCAGCTCCTTACGGGCCACCTTCGCAGCGTTGGTCTGAATGCTAATCAGACACGTATAGAACGCTCTCCTACCGCCCATCCCGCTAACTTATAGCGCGAGATAGAATGAAGCAAAAATGCATATCAATGCACTTTACTCCACCCCCTCTTCACATTATAAGTTAGCGGGATAGACTCGCAGTTTCGGTACTCACCTTTAGCCCCGTTAATTTTAGGCGCAGGGTCTCTAGACCAGTAAGCTATTACGCACTTTTTAAAGGATGGCTGCCTCTAAGCCAACCTCCTGGGTGTTTGAGAAACTCCACCTCCTTTGCCACTAAGATGAGATTTTGGGACCTTATCTGACGATCTGGGCTGTTTCCCTTTCCTCCAATGGATCTTAGCACCCATGGAGTAACTGCCGTAATGTACACAATGGTATTCGGAGTTTAACTGGATCGGGTACCCTTTCGGGCCCCAAACCCAATCAGTGCTCTACCCCCAAAGCTTAAATTACGACGCTAGCCCTAAAGCTATTTCGGAGAGAACCAGCTATCACCAGGTTCGATTGGCATATTACCGCTAATCACAACTCATCTCACAATTTTGTAACATTGAAGAGTTCGGGCCTCCATTCATCTTTCGATGAATTTCACCCTGGTTGAGATTAGATCACCTGGTTTCGGGTTTAGTGCATACGACTGTCCCGCTAACTTATAGCGCTCACCTGACAGATCAAACTGCAGATGTTAGACATTGGAGAAACTCCTCAATCTAGCACTATAAGTTAGCGGATCGCCCTATTCGGACTCGCTTTCGCTCCGGCTCCGCCTCGTAAAGGCTTAACCTTGCCGTACACAACTAACTCGCCGGGTCATTCTTCAATAGGCACGCCGTCATCCCGCTAACCTATAACTCGAAAGGGTCGAGGCTTTCCTTAATTCGCCTCATAACTCCCTGCCATACATTTCCATACTGTTTAAGTTTTCGTTCTCTATCTAGTGCAACCGCTTGACTACGATATGCTTCTAAATAGACCAACTTCCAACTTCTACCACGCGTGTAGCCAGTATTTAAGATCGAATTATGTTGACTGATCCGATACAAAACATTGCTAGAATAGCCAATGTAATACTTTTTATCGCGCGGAGATCTAAGGGTAAGACTTTTAAGAACATAAACAAAGTACATGATCTTAATAATATCGAACCTTCATTAAATCTTTCTTATATGAAAATTAGACAGAGTTAAACCCCCTCCAACTATAAGTTAGCGGGACTCCGACTGTTTGTAAGCTCTTGGTTTCAGTTCTATTTCACTCCCCTCACAGGGGTACTTTTCACCTTTCCCTCACGGCACTTGTTCACTATCGGTCACATAGAGTATTTAGCCTTACCGGGTGGTTCCGGCAGGTTCCCACAAAGTTTCACTTATTCCGTGGTACTCAGGATCCCTACAAAGAGTGTCATACATTTCGCGTACGCAGCTATCATGCTCTATGGCCTATCTTTCCAGATATGTTCTGCTATATATAACATTTCTTACTCTTAGGTCGATCTGCTGATCGACCAAGTAGGTCCTACAACTCCTATGCTGCACGAGCAGCAGCCTGCAGGTTCAAATTGGCAATCAACGCAACGCGGATCATGCCGTTTATCCCCCTTACACAACATAGGTTTGGGCTAATCCCTTTTCGTTCGCCACTACTCAGGGAATCAACTTACGTTCTCTTTTCTTCTAGTTACTAAGAGGTTTCACTTCACTAGATACCCGTCAATACAGCTACTCAATTTCACTGTAAGACAACTGGACATTACTCCAGCTGGGTTACCCCATTCGGAAATCTCCGGGTCAAAGCCTGCTAGGCGGCTCACCGAAGCTTATCGTTGCCTGCGACGTCCTTCATCGGCTCTATGTGCCAAGGCATCCACCAAAAGCCCTTAATTCACTTCTTGAAATCGCTATCATTCTATTCAGTTTTCAATGTGCTACGTCAGTCTTATTTCAGACTTCCCTGCCTTATCCATGCCGATACAAAATGCCAAAAAGGCCTTCCTGTATCAATATCAGCACTTCATGTGCAGGTATCTAACGTATCAAAGAGGTCTGATCGTGAATCTATCAAATCATCACAAACGCCTCTTTTTCAAAGATCATACTGGTGGAGCCGAAAGGATTCGAACCTTTCAAATGCTTGCCCTACCGAAGTAGCCAAACAGCCCCATATGGAGTCGCTCACATTCGAACAGCCGAAGCAAAGCTTCAAGTGTTCTCAAGCACGCAACTAAAAAACTTACTAACCTAATTTCAAAGATCGTGTCGCTCATTTTCGGAACACTAAAGCAAAGCTTTAAGTTTCCTCTCATTCGCAACTAACTGAACTCATAACATCAACACTCCCCTCACCCCTATCTTACCTACAACTCAAATACTTTAGTATTTTAAGTGTTAAGGAGGTATCACATGACTTACACTCTGCACCCCCTGTATTCTTTAACTTGAAATACTTTAGTATTTCAAGTGTTAAGGAGACATTCCAAAGCTTCACCCTGTACCCTTCTCAAAACAAATATTCTTCAAAGTATTTTTTGTTAGCGAGACAGACCTGAGCGCTTAGTAGTTGATCTCTGATCAACTACGGCAAGCGAAGGTTCTGCCGAGCTGGTGGAGCTAGGTGGACTCGAACCACCGACCTCTTCATTGCAAATGAAGCGTTCTGGCCAGCTGAACTATAGCCCCATACCGCTAACTTATAGTGCATCTGGTCGAATTGACTGGATACAGATCCCATCACGCTATAAGTTAGCGGGATGGTGGGCGAGCCAGGTTTCGAACCTGGGACCTCAGTCTTATCAGGACTGCGCTCTAAACCAGCTGAGCTACACGCCCATGTCCAGAGGCAGACCAGCACCGGTCGATAATCCCTATCAACACGATGTGTAATGCCACCCCTACTGCTACCAATGCATTACATCAGAGCGAGATGGAGAAGCACCATAAAAACTTGCAACCCCATTCACAAGATTCTTTGTTCTAAAAGAGCGGTTCGTTGAAAACCGAAAAGTGGTAGGAAGATCCATTCTTGAATTCATTGTGCTCTTGTATACCAAGAGCTGGGTACTCCTTAGAAAGGAGGTAATTCAGCCGCAGATTCCCCTACGGCTACCTTGTTACGACTTAATCCCAGTCACAAGCATTACCTTAGTCGTCCAGTATAAATACCAAACGCCTTCAGGTATTACCTGCTCCCATGACTTGACGGGCGGTGTGTGCAAGACCCGAGAACGTATTCACCGCAGCATGGCTGATCTGCGATTACTAGCGAATCCAACTTCATGAGGTCGAGTTGCAGACCTCAATCCGAACTGAGATCGGTTTTAAGGATTAGCTCCGCCTTGCGGCTTGGCTGCCTATTGTACCGACCATTGTAGCGCGTGTGTCGCCCAGGACATAAGGGCCATGCGGACCAGACGTCATCCCCTCCTTCCTCAACGTTTTACCGCTGCAGTATCCCGAGACACTTGTAACACGGGAAAGGGGTTGCGCTCGTTTCGGGACTTAACCCTACATCTCACGACACGAGCTGACGACGGCCATGCAGCACCTGTGCACGGTCCAGCCAAACTGACGTCAATCTTTCGAAAGACTACGACCGGCATGTCAAACCCTGGTAAGGTTCTACGATCACCATCGAATTAAACCACGCGCTCCTCCGCTTGTGCGGGTCCCCGCCAATTCATTTGAGTTTTAGCCTTGCGGCCGTACTCCCCAGGCGGGATGCTTAACGCGTTAGCTGCGCCACTCAGCACTTCCATAATAGTCTCCGAAGAGTCTAACAGGTCGTACCAAACGGCTAGCATCCATAGTTTACGGCGTGGACTACACGGGTATCTAATCCGTTTTGCTACCCACGCTTTCGAGCCTCAGCGTCAGAACAGAGCCAGTGAATCGCCTTCGCCTCTGGTGTTCCTCCCGATATCAACGTATTTCACCACTCCACCGGGAATTCCATTCACCTCTCTCTGTCTCGATCTCTGTAGTATCCGGCGCCTTTCCGAGGTTAAGCCACGGTCTTTGACACAAGACTTACAGAGACGCCTACGCATCTCTTTACGCCCAGTAAATCCGGATAACGTTTGCACCCTACGCATCACCGATGCTTCTGGCACGTAGTTAGCAGGTGCTTATTCATGTGGTACCGTCAGTTATTCTTCCCACATAAAAGGAGTTTACAATCCTAAGACCGTCATCCTCCACGCGGCGTCGCTGCGTCAGGGTTGCCCCCATTGCGCAAAATTCCTAGTTGCTGCCTCCCGTAGGAGTATGGGCCGTTCTCAGTCCCATTGTGGCTGGCCACGCTCTCACGCCAGCTACCCGTCTTAGCCTTGGTGAGCCTTTACCTCACCAACAAGCTGATAGGACGCGGGCTCCTCCTGAAGCGCCGGAGCTTTACCCATTAACACCGAAGTGAAATGGGTCCATCGGATATTACCCCGCCTTTCGGCGAGCTGTTCCCGACTCCAGGGCAGATTACCCACGCGTTACTCACCCGTTTGCCACTGACACTGCTAACTCATAGTCGCAAGCGACTATAAGTTAGCGGTCCGTTCGACTTGCATACCTTAGGCACGCCGCCAACGTTCATCCTGAGCTATGATCAAACTCTCATTGAAAAATTACTATCGGGCGATCATTATTAACAATCGCACTGCAAGCAGCGACCGATAGACGTTGACAATTACCAAGAGATGAAATAGCCGAAGCCATTTCAAACTACTTGATGATCGATTTACTGGTTATTCCTATAAACATGGATGCTCCAAAAGGAGCATTCTTGCTATAAATATAGGAAGCCAATCTATTTAGATGGACTTCCTACCACTTTTCAATTTTCAACGAACAATCCGGTGACCCGGAATGAGCCCTGAAACATACGCTTAAGGACTCATGGCGAGTACCAATTAGTTAGCGCTTATACCACCCCTGGTGGTGACTGTCAATACAATTTTGAAACTGGGTGTTCTTTGGGAATTAACCCAAGAGGAAACCCTGACCTTCCCGATTGAGCGTATTCTATCACACAAGACGCTGACGCGCAACAGAAATCTCCCACTTTTTAAAAATTCACCAAATCCCACTAATCTGGGATTTATACGTTCAGATCGACCTCACAGAATTCAAAAATAATAAAACCGACCAACATCACACCGCCTGCCACACTATAAGTTAGCGGGATAGAGCCCGATCAACTCCTCCACACTCGTCGCATCCTCAGGTCTCTTATCCCTATCAAACTCTATCAACCTAGGGAATCTCAATGCCAATCCATAACCCAACTGATCGAACCCTGCTAAATGCGCCTTACTTCGAGTTATCTCATCTGCCTCAACAGTACAGACAACCTCTGGCAAAACCCAAACATCAGGTTTTAACTGCTCCGAAACGACATATTCTTTAGGCGCAACAGAAGTTTCCAATTTCTTAAGCCGAGACCCTATAAGTACCCACTGTTCATCCGTAATTCCCGTACCTATCTTCGTAGTTGAGATCATCTTTCCCATATCCTTATCATAAACCCCTCCTAGTAACGCACCCATACCAAATTCTGTTTGTCGACCACTTCCATAGTAATACCCCATGATCACAAGATCGACAGAATCGACAAGGGTATTCAACATAGAACGCTTCAGCTTGATCCATTCAAAATTTCGTTTTCCTGCTTGATATCCTCCACTCCGTTTCTTTGCCACAATACCCTCAAGACCAGCTCCTACCGCTTTGTTGAACTCTTCCTCTAATTGATCCATCTCGCAAATATCAGTAGTTACTGTTAAATTCATTATATCTGCATTTTTAGTAGCACCCATCGTACTATAAGTGATCAAAGCTTCATTACCACCTTCATTACCACCTACATCACCACCCCTATTTATCACAGGGTTTTTGAATAACTTGGCTAACTCCCTCAAACGAACCTCAAGATCTTCATCCAACAGGCTATGATCGCTTTCAAGTAACAGATCAAATGCATAATAGCGTACAGGAACATTTTCCTTAGCCTCTTCTATACGGTATTTTCGCTTTCTTGTCATTGTTTCTTGAAAGGGGGCAAACCCTTCTTTGTCACTATCCCAACCGACTACCTCACCATCCAAAATAAAGCTTGGAGAATCAAACTTAGATACTGCATCAACAACATCAGGGAACATTTCGGTAATATCTTCGAGGTTTCGCGAGAATAGCTTGATTTGACAATCCTTCTGAACCTCTGCCTGATCAAACATCCCTATAGAGTCATCCTTGACCTCCTCTAATTTCGAAGTCCACACCCTGTTTTCGTATGCCACCGATCTTATGTCAATACCTTTATGGATCTGACAGCGGATGCCATCATATTTCGGCTGAATATAAAAATCATCCCCTAGTCTTTCAAACACCGCCGTAAATTCCTTTACCCTTTCAACCAATCTTGAACGAACAGGTATACCGATCTTTACCTCTGGAGTGACATTTTTCTTAGTTGCAACTGCCGATAATACCCTATGGGATAGATAACCGAGGTCAGGATCCACCCCATAGCAATCAGCAAGCTGAGAGGACATATCTTTATTGCCTGTTAAAATGATAGACAAGGCATCAATTACAGTACTATCACTCGCGCCCAACCTTAATTTTCCTGTAACAATGCGAGAAACATATTTAGCCTCAACGGGTGTTGAATTAGTCATCATTTCTTTTACCAATGTTGCCTTTTTTGTTGCACTGCCAGCCCCGGTGGTATTTACCAATTTCCAAAGTTGATCATAAACCTCTTTTACAGATAGCTTTCCTACAGGCTTTGAGTTAGTTGATAATAATTGAAATGCTGTATCTCCTATATCCCCAATTTCCCCTCTTAAAGAGTCTATCTCTTCAATGGTCTTACCAGAAAGATCTGCTAAAGCGCCTAATATTGAACGTTCGGACATATTGAATTCTGCAGGTACAAAAAGAGGTGCTACCCTACCCTTGATCAGATAGCAGAGGATCTGGACCTCCTCAGGGTCGAATTCTTCAAAAAGACTTGCCAGTATATCCGTCATTTCATTTCTTGAAGACAATTTTTCTATCTGTTCGAAAACTTCAGCTATTCTGATGAATTTTGCCATTTTCGGGCGATGCTCATATATTTTATATCGATGGTTCTAACCATCTAACCATCTAACCATCTAACCATCTAACCATCTAACCATCTAACCATCTAACCATCTAACCATCTAACCATCTAACCACCTAACCATCTAATCACCTAATCACCTAATCACCTAACCCACCTATTTCCCCTATGATCAAGGAGTTCTCTACTTCAGCTCTGCAATATTCCTTCCTCGAGAAGCGTTCACTAATAATGGTACTTTCAGCTGTACGCAATTCTTCATGATTTCTGTCAATTCGGCCTCAACCTCATCAACTATCTCATCAAGCACCTCAAAAACCAATTCGTCATGTATCTGAAGTAATGTAAATACCTTATACTTAACCTTATTTGTAATATACCTATCAACATTTATCATAGCGATCTTGATTATATCGGCCGCTGTTCCTTGTATAGGCATGTTGATAGCCTCGCGGATAGAGGCATTTACCACCTGCCGATTATTCGCATTAAGACCACCTATGTATCTACGGCGACCAAGCATAGTTTCTACATATCCTTGTTCAAGAGCTTTGGCTTCTACTCCAGCAAGAAAATCTCGAACTCCTTGGTAATTTTCAAAATACTCATTTATATAATCTCCTGCTTCATCTACAGAGATATTCAATAGATTTGATAGACCATACTTCGTCTGACCATAAAGAATTCCAAAGTTTATAGTCTTTCCAAGACCTCTCTCCTTTGGAAGGATCTCTGATTCGTCCTTCCCGAATATCCTGGCTGCAGTCGATCTATGTATATCTTTGCCATTATTAAAGTCTTCTATCAGGATAGGATCCGACGACATATCAGCAAAAACCCTCAATTCGACCTGTGAATAGTCAAGTGCCAGGAGTGTGAAGCCTTCCCTTGAGACGAAGTTTCGGCGAATTTTTGAACTCCACTCCCCTTTTAGTGGAAGATTTTGCATATTTGGATCTTTTGATGCCAATCTTCCGGAGGAAGCTCCTGTCTGAATATAGTCAGTGTGTATCGCACCATCTTCAGAATTCTGAGAAAAATCGATAAGCGGTTTTACATATGTTCCGAGCATCTTTGCTAGTTCCCTATATGACAAGATCTTTTCAATTGCCGGATGGGCTGGTGAGAGCTTTTTTAAGATATCTTCTCGCGTAGATCTGCCACTTTTCCCTCTACCGTGAGGCAATGCAAGTTCGTCATACAGTACTTCAGCGAGTTGCTTTGGTGAATTCAAATTGATCTCATGACCAATATCATGGTAGATGGCCTGTTCGATGGTTGAGATCTCATTCGTCAATTCTTCTTCCATAGACTTCAGACCTTTCAGATCTGTTACTATCCCCCTATTCTCCATCTTTGCCAAAACAATAGAAAGCCTTTGTTCATAATCATAATAAGCATTCTGCATAACTCTGTTGGATCTACCGATGTCAGATGCTTTCTCGACAGCAAAATCTCCTTGCCCTAAGGATCCTAATTCGGTAAGTAGCTTCTCATAAAGGTCAAAAAGTGTCTGAACACCATCGATCCCATGATCTCCATACATTATATCCGGGATCTCTCGACCAAGATATTTGAACACAAGTCTAGACACCTGAAAATCCTTATCTCCTGACGAAAGTAGATGTGCTACTAGCTGAAGATCAAAAACATTTACCTTCATGTTATCCAATGCGTACAGGTTGTACGATACTACCTCACGGCAAAGACCTTCCCATCCGATCAAGGCTGTTTCACATTCCTTGCATGTCGTGAATCCACTAGCCAACATAGTTGCTGTTTCACGATCAAGCAATTTCTTTCTCACAGAAAGTTCTCCCGAGTTATCCACACCACAAAGAAAGAGTTCACCTCCTCGAGTCCCTGTCGGATCACCCACATGAACGATCAGTGACTTTTCACAACCCAACACTTCTCGTAGTACTTGATCAAAATCTTCAGGCATAACCTCTAATGCCTCAACATACCCCTGGGAGTATACTTCACCATGACTGTCCAAATCGACCCTACCTGCATCATCAACTTTACCTCCAGAAGGTGTTCCAAACAAACCAAGTTGGTCAACAGCCTCATTTCTACCTACCTCCTGTTTAGGTATCTTACTCACAAGCGACCTAAACTCCATTTCATTGAAGAGTTGAAGTACCTTAGACCTATCAAAATCACTCATAAGACAATCTTCTAACTGTATCGGCTCATCGATGTGCTCAACGATCGTTGCCAATCGACGACTCAGTTCCATCTGCTCCACCCCTTCTGACAGCAATTTTGCCTGTCGTGGAGGTATTTCATCCAAATGCCTATAGATCTCATCAATTGAACCATACTTAGCCAACAGACCTACTGCACTTTTCATTCCAACTCCCTTAACACCAGGGATATTATCAGAAGGATCACCAACCAGACCTTTTAGATCTACTATCTGATCTGGTCGGACACCCAACTTCTTAACGGTTTCGGCCGTGTCATAGATCAGCAGATTCTTGAAACTTCCAAGAGGCAAGCACACATATACATTATCTCCGATAAGCTGAAGAAGGTCTTTGTCACCGGATAAAATGAGCATATCCATATTATAGTCATACCACTTCCCTTTCTTTGCACGATATGAAAGGTCGCCGAGAATATCATCGGCTTCATAACCCTCTCTTTTCATTATGGGAATATTAAAAGCCGTTAAAATATCTTCCACATAGGGGAATTGGTCCAACAAGCCCTGATCTGTAGGCTTCCTATGCGCTTTATAATCTACAAATTCAGTATGCCTGAAGGTTGGTTTCTTTGTATCGAATGCACATACAATGTATTTTGGCATATATTCATTTAATACATTCAATAACATTGATGTAAAGCCATAAACTGCATTGACTTGAACCCCTTTACTATTCACCAACGAATCAGGAAATGCATGATACGCCCTATGTACTATCGCATTGGCATCTATAGCTAAAAAGAGATCTTTACCTTTTGGAATTGTTGCCATATTCAATTTGATTAAAAGATACTTCAAATACACAGATGTAGATCCTGTGTATATCATTCACATTGTATCAGATGTTAGAGATAGTAACGAATAGCCCCTGTTCAATTATTATACTCTTGATTCTTTTCACGATACTCGACATGCTATAATGTACTACATACCTACTCATGTAGATATACAGGCGGTGAGGTACCTTGTAGATTAACCGTCGGAATAGTATATCTGATCTTATATTACTTCTACACAAAGAGGGGCCCTCTTTGCAGGTGGCACCTTATATGTACAAAGATATTACTCCGCACCTCTTACCAATCGTCTTCAAGCATATCTCTATACCGATCTTCGCAGATTAAAATATCTGTTTACGATAGAGGTTCAAACTGGAGAAATAGGTTTGACATTCAAAGATGTATTATCAGTGAGTATAGCTTCTAGGTAATAAGGATTGTAAGAACATCTGGATCATTGCTTAATTTAATACCCTATCTGATCGGATCCAGATATTTTATGAGCAGATAACTAAATGAGCGATTATTATAAAAGCCAGTATAAAGGGGCTTTATTACATGCCTTATTACATACCTTATTACATACCCTATTACACACCATATACATCCTTAAAAATACTCTTGAGAAGGTCAAAATTTGAGAGATATATACTCGTGGAAACCGATCACTTAAGATATAATTATGTATAAACTTTCATAACAACGATATCATGCTTCAAGAGCAGATCAAGGAATTCCTTTCACAACACAATCTCATGGGAATAAGCACAATTTCAGATGATGGGTCACTTTGGCCTGCAATTGTCTACTATGTGTATGACGATGAATTAAATATTTACTTTATGAGTGATAAGAACGATCTACATCCTCAAAATATCAATAAAAGAGATCAGGTTGCGTGTACAATATTCTCTTCTGACCAACCAAGTTCAGGAAAAAAGGCTGGTATACAACTATCCGGTGTAGCAGAAGAAATATCTATGATCAAGAGTATCAAGTGGATGTTAAAGATGTGGCAAAGCCATATTGACAAGGGCGGTGAACCTCTGATGGATGCCCAGGATTTTCTAGGCCTTGCTTCTGACAGAATATACAAGATCACCCCTAAAAGGATAAAATACTTCAACAATGGGCTTTTCGAGAAGAATTTCGAGATACTGGATCTATAAGTTACAGAGCTGATCGAAACTTTTTTTAACATAGTCCATCAACCCACTTTCATGCAGCTTTGAGTAGAACTCGATAAGATCGATATCTGCGTTACCTTAAATAGAGATGCGTTCTATCTTATATTAGAGATGCAGTCTATTAAATACAAGACGCAACCTTCCCAGGTGGTGTGCGATCTACTTCTTGGTTACTTTCTCAAATAGTGCATTGAATTCGTCAGCTTCAACATGTTCTTGCTTTAGGAGTAGTGCAACAAGCTCTTTAACGATCTCACTATTCTCCTGAAGTATCTTTCTGGCGTTATCCTGAGCTTCATCAATGATCCGCTTAACCTCTTGATCGATCGTCTCTGCTGTAGAATCGCTGTAGTCTTTATCTCCACCATATTGATAGCCTAGATATGCTACCTCTTCGAGATTACCGTATGTGACAAAACCTAGTTTCTCACTCATACCGTATCTCTGAACCATAGCCCTTGCCACTTCGGTTGCGGCTTTGATATCTCCTGATGCACCAGTAGTCATCTCTTCAAGAAATACCTCTTCAGCAACCTTACCAGCTACTGCGGATGTGATACGTGCGACCATCTGACTTACCTTGACCATGGTTTGCTCTTCTTCAGGAACATAAACGGTCACACCACCAGTCATACCTCTTGATACTATCGAGATCTTCTCTACGGGATGTGCACCCTTAGTTAGTTTTGCGACCACTGCGTGACCAGCCTCATGATATGCGACCCTTTTCAGGTCTTCTTCGGTTCTCTTATTCCGCTTCTGTCGCCCTAGCTTGACCTTAAGATACGCCTCTAAAAGATCGTCCTGTTCGATAGTTTTCCTATCTTCTTTTACAGCCATGATCGCTGCCTCATTTAATAGATTTTCCAAGTCAGCACCAGAGTACCCTATGGTCTTTTTAGCAAGTAAGGTCAGGTCTACATTGTTGGCAAATTTCTTATTTTTAGAGTGTACTTTCAAGATAGCGAGACGACCTTCATACTCGGGCATTTCGACAACCACACTACGATCGAATCGACCTGGTCTCAAAATAGCTGGGTCAAGGACATCTGGCCTGTTTGTCGCAGCTAATACGATTACATTCTCACGACTTTCTAACCCATCCATCTCAACCAAGATCTGATTGAGTGTCTGCTCCCCTGCTCCTGAGTGCAAGACTGTACCCCTTTTCTTTGCGACTGCATCGATCTCATCGATAAAGATTATGCATGGAGCAGCTTTCTTTGCTTTTGTGAAAAGATCTCGCACTCTTGATGCTCCTGCACCCACCAACATCTCCTCAAACTCAGATCCAGATGTATGGAAGAATGGTACACCTGCTTCACCTGCTACTGCTTTAGCAAGAAGTGTCTTACCAGTACCTGGTGCACCAACTAAAAGGACTCCCTTGGGGATCCTTGCTCCAATTGCCACATATTTTTTCGGATTCTTAAGGAAATCTACAACCTCTATTAACTCTTCCTTAACTTCCTCGATACCTGCTACATCTTCAAAAGAGATCCCTGTTTTCTTACCAAATATCAATCTAGCCTTGCTCTGACCAAAATCCATGATCTTTCCGCCTGAGGATTGCATACTTTTCAACATCATATATACCAATGCCAATCCAGCACCTAGCAGTACAATAGATATAACATCACCTATCGTGAGTGCTACATTTGGTTCGTAGAAATCATTTTGGATCTCATTGATACTAACTCCTGCATCATCCAATCGTTCATAAAAATCGGTACGTGCAGTAAGTAAGGCATGCCTTCTCATCAGCACATCGTCTTTCTCGTATTCCAAGATCACAGAATCATCTTTAAGGATGATCTTCTCATAATCTCCATCTTCAACCTGTCGTACGATCTTGGATAGAGAAACTTCATCACCTTTTGATTGGATCCCCATTAGGAAGTTCCACACGAACAGAAGCGTTATAGCAATTGCTACTGTTGTTATGAGGCTCGTATTGCTAGGTCTTCTTCTATGTTTGAATTTGCGTATATCAGAAGGAGGATTCATTCCTCTCTGACCTGAACCTTGTGGTTGTGATGGCCTGGCGTTAGGTGTTGGTTCGGTTTTATTCTTTTGAGTTTCATTTACCAAGTCTCGCATTGGAGTATTTGTATTATTATCCATACTATTATTATGTAATTTAGAAAATTAGCTGGGAGTAGAATGATATGAATTCACAATACTCTACTGAAGTTCCATTAAATAACACCACTGATCCTATCAGAAACTATCAGTGGTGGTGGCGACTGGAATCGAACCAGTGACCTTGGGTTTATGAATCCCATGCTCTAACCGACTGAGCTACGCCACCATTGCGATCACGAACCTCTCAATGATCTTAAGTTTTCTTATGCTCCTTACCTATTTTATAGGTAGAAAATGTTTAGCGATGTGATTATACCAGATGAAAAGATGAAAATGCGAGATACGATCATCAAATTACTAAATTCTTCAGATATTTTTGAATATTTGTGTCTAGCCGATGTTTACCAGATAATTCCTGATACCGAAAGAGATGATTTCTATATACTCCTCGGGGTATATATCAGGCTCTCCCAGAATACTCACCTGTTTCCGTATTGATCACTAAGACATCGCCCTGCTTAATGAATAAAGGGACCTTCACCTTATATCCGGTTTCAGTTGTCACAATCTTTGTTGCAGAATTTGCAGTATCACCTTTTACAGCATCTACGCTTTCTACAACCTTTAGTTCTACTGTTGAGTTCTTTCGTAGATTTACAGGCTTACCTTCATAGAACATCACTAGATACTTATCGCCTTCCTTTAGATATTGTGCGTAATCACCGATCATCTCCAAGTTAACAGGGATCGTCTCATATGTTGAAGTGTTCATGAAATATGCGGATTCTCCATCTACATAAAGGTATTGCATTTCACTATATGAGGTCTCTACCTCCTCGAACTTAGTTCCTGCTTTAACTGTTTGATTGATCAGTTGTCCTGTTTCGATATTTTTTGCCCCAAAAATGATCAATCCTCCCTGCCTTCCTTGTGTCTTATATCTTCTGTCTGTCACAAGGTAAACAGATCCATCTATTTTGATGTACATATCTTTTTTGATCTGATCAGTGAATGATGCCATATTGAGCAATAAATATCTTATTTACACGGGGATTCTACTACTTAGGTCTAGAATGTTCAAATCCGGATCTTCTGTTCTTGGAGAGGTTTGAATGGTCTTTTATGCGCTGGGATAGAGAAATTATGAGAGAAAAGATGTTAATGTGTCAAATGCAACATCCTTCAACTTTGCATTGTGTATATTTGGATTCTCGTCCTCCGCATGATGTGCTAAGGAGACATCCCGAAGCTAGGAGAAATTGAAACTTCTGTTTTGATCCTGTTTCAATTTCGTATGCAAAGGGAATGTATGCCTCGTTTTCACATTTCAAATGCCTTTGCATTTGAAATGACAAGGAGGGATCACGAAGTGATGAGGAAATAAATGAAATGGGTCTAGACTAGTTTAGAGTGGATTTTTCCTAAACTCTTTCAAAAGTATATCATAAATCCCTCCTCTGCGATTCCATCGCCATTCAGATTCTTTCAAATGAAGGTTAAACATCTCGTCTGTTAATCCATTAAACTTCGCTAAACGCCTTTTAGTGAAGCTCCAAAAGCTCTCTATACCATTTACATGTGCCTTGCCTCTAACAAACTCATCTTTACTATGATACACACGATAGTGATCATACCCATTGAGAATTAATCCGTCATAGTTTTTCCAACCATCTGAGTATATCGTCGACCCTTCTAATACTTTACCTTCGATGATTGGCATTAATTGCTCTTTCCTACAGTTTTTCACGACATTTACAAACACTTTCCCGTCTCGTTTGAGAATACCGAATACTGGTGTTTTGCCAGCTGCACCACGACCACGCTTACCTCTAACTCTTTTAGCTCCGAAGTATGATTCATCCACTTCGAACTCACCTAACTCAGGTGTTGAGGCGACAGATAGTTCTGCTATTCGTACACGTATTTTATGGAAGAGTTTATTTACAGAATTACGACTTACTCCTGAGTACTTAGAAGCTTTGGAGGTTGTTTCATCTTCAGCGAAATACTTCAAGATCTCCCTGAATTTACGTTCAGAAATATGCGCTCTGTTCAAATACTTGTTTTTCATTGTCTAGATAGTCACTTAAGATGAATTATACCATCTTAAAGTTGTCTAGACCCTAAAAATATCTAACTTTTTTTCATTTTTGCTAATTTTAGATTTTTTGCATTTATTCAAATTAATTTCCTTCTTTCAGTAGCTCCTGTAAACTCTTACCTGCATTACTATTCGATTTGCCCTCCTTCTTCTTACCAAGACCTAATCTCTCAAACATGTTTCCGCTAAACTTACCTTTATCTGACTTAACTTCTAGTTGCTCTTCTGTTGCTAAAGGTACAGTATAGCTAAAAACACTTCCCTTTCCTAACTCACTTTTAATATCAACCTTTCCTCCCATAGCTTCTACAAGACCAAAAGTCACAAATAAACCAAGCCCTGTACCCCCAGGACGAACAAGAGAAGCTGACTTTTCTCTTTCCATAATATATTGGTTAGATCTGTAGAATTTCTTCCCTAATTTCTTTATATCATCCTCTGAAATACCAACTCCTGTATCATGAACTTCTACTTTCACAAGCTTATCATCCTTGTTTAGTCTTACAGTAACACTTCCTTTCTCCGTATATTTAACAGCATTGTTCAAAAGATTATCCATGACCTCTTGAATTCTTACCCTATCAGCAAAGACTTTTGGATAATCAGAGAAGTTATCTGGCTTTTCAAAGTTTATATCTAATTGCTTGTCTTCTGCATGTTTTCTTTGTCCTTCTATACCATCTTCTACTACATCAATAATATCAACAGGTTCAAGATTTAATTCCAATCGCCCATCATCAAGCTTCGTTGCACTTAATAAAGTATTTATTAACTTTATCTCCCTAACAATATTCTCCCCCATTGTAGCCATGTAACTATCATATTTCTTTGAGTTTTCTTCGTTGCTTTTATCAAGGTTCATCTTCTCCAATAATTTAGGCAAGAGTACATAATAGTTCTTTATTATTGTCATAGGAGTTCTTAGTTCATGCCCCATTATGTCTAGCATGTCATGTTCTTTTCTCCTTGCCTCGTTTACTTGTTCAATCTTTTCTTTCAGATCCTTTATTTGCTCATCAACTTTCTGTTTCAAAGTGTCATTAAAATCTTGCACCTGCTTATGTAAAAAAGCTCTCTGCAATGCAGCTGACATAACAGACGATATTGACTTTATATAATCAATATCCTGTATTGAGTAGTTTGAACCATCTCTCTTATCTCCAAGAGCAAAAAACACATCCCATCCAAAATTCTCCTTGATTGTAAAAGGGATAAGACATTGGATATCCAGTTTCTTAAAGAAGTTTTCTAGCTCTTTTCTCTCACCATTTAAATATACTAATTCGTCCCTAATTACAGGCTTTTCAATTTTCTGTATAATCCCAATCTTATTGTCAATTTCACAACTTTCAGTGATGATTGAATATTGCTTTAATACCTCATTCTCTTTCATTACCAAAACACATGTTTTTGTACCGTAAACCTTTTCTAATAAGTTCTTAGCTCCATTTATTATACTTTCAATGTCTAAGTTCTTATCCAGAAGCTTTGTCAGTTTAGTTTTCTCCTCCTGAGGATTTACTTCGGAACTATAAAACATTTTCTTTACTAAACCTTCTATATTCTTATTCGCCTCACTAAAAATATAAATAAAGGCTACAGAATAAAAGTAGCCTGAGATTAATGCACCGTTGTCATAAACACTACCGAAAATCAAGTTTTGCAAAAGTATAACAATATGAAATACTGCATAAGGAACAACGGCGAGAAGAAGTGTATATACAAAACGGCTCAAAATAAGTTTTGTACTCAAAAAACGATATCTAATAATTGCGTAGTAAGTGGCAAAAATAAAGAAACTCAAGCCTATTGGTCCTAATGCTCTTATCTCTTTAAAGCCCAATATTGGCAATACTAGGTTAGTTATAAAGGTAAATGTAATAGAAATAACAGAACCGATAAAAATATAGAGCATTTGCGTTTTGACAACCTGATTCTTTTCCGTTTGATAAGATCTAAAAAACAGCCCTGCTGAATATATAAAAAGAACTCCTGTATATATTGCAAAAGGTTGGTACAAAATCCCACCCTCAGATTTCAGACCGTTATCAAACAGATAAACTTTATTCACTATAGTGCTTGTCAGAGACACCATAAGAAATATTGCTGTTACAATACCCCAGAAGACCAAGCCCAAGTCATATTTCTTTCCATTCCGATACTCTCGAACAAACATGTAATACCAATATGTAATAAGGGCAGAAGATGTAAAAGAGAGTCTTGATGTCCAAAGCGATACTGACAAATTCTTATAAAACAAATCTGTTAGTAGAATTGAAACTACCCACAAGATAATCCAAAAAACCATTATTGCAAAGGTCTTTCTTTGTATAGTATTAGATAAATCTCTTGCTCCCCAAACACTAACAAATATGTAAAGGCACAAAATTAAGATTATTACTAATGCTACAACTTCTAACATTACTTTCCTCCGTAATTTTTATAAATAAAATCAACAATCTCTCTAGCTGGATCAGGATGTCGCCTTAAAAGTCTTTCTGAGTACTCTCTTGCACTATCAGAATATTTACTCTCCTTGAGTATTCGTAAAACAGCCTTAACCATATTCTCAGGTATACTGTTATCAACAAATTGATAGCTCTCCCTTTTTGAAAACCCTGTAATACGTATTTTATTAACATTGATGCCAACACCCATTTCTTCTAATCTATTGGCAAAGTATGCCTGATCTATACCTACAGGAAAAGCCACAACAGGCTTACCATTACACAACGCTTGCATTATTGCTCCTTGAGAACCTGTGTTTACAATAACATCAGAAAGCTTGGAAACTCGTAGTCCAGGAACGAAATTCCTAATCATTAACCTTTCCGAGTCATCTGGAAATGATTTCCTGTCAAAATTTGGTCCTAATGCAACAATAACTTTTGCCTCCACTTCCTCCATTCCCTTTAAAATTCTATCGTAGACTTCTTTATTAAACACACTCCCTCCAAAGGTTAAAAATATTAGTTTATCATTTCCCTTAAATTCCTTTATAGCCTCCTCGGTCAAGTTACCATCAATCCTCTCAAATCCATTCCAAAACAAAGGACCTACAAACTTAGTTTTTTCATCAAGGTACCTTTGTGGTTCAAATTCTTCATCCCCAGGTATTAATATTGGCATTTGTGAATATAAATCCTCTTGAGTTTTTATATTATTCTCTATACCAATAAGTCTATAAACATCCAGTACTTCGCTTAAATACTTCTTTATAAACTCCTTTTTAAAAATAGGTCTTAGTAAACTTCTTAGCAAAGCATTTTTCAGAGTATCTTTAGCAAGGGATAAGCCCATCAAACCTTTTGAAGAAGGTAAATACTGACCATTCATTAAAGAAACTGTTGGAATTCCTGTTGCCAATGTAACATGAGACCCAAAAAAAGCAGGAGAGCTGATAACAACATCTGCCCCCACTTTTTCACTAGCATTAATTTCAGCCTTAAACCAATCTACCATCTCCTTTTTATGGCTCGATAAATAGTTTACTGACTGATCCTCTTCATCATTTAAATTAAAGGGATGATATGTTTCAACTACTTCATATCCTTTACTCTGGATAAAATCCTTTTTTAATAGACAAGAGGTAAAAAACACTTTATGGTTATCCTTCTCGAACTCCTCAGCAAGTGCAAAACTCCTAATAATGTGAGCTATTGAACTACTTGTTATTGGTGTAAAAAGAATATTCATATATCTAAATTATTTCAGTAATTTTAAATAACATTAGTTTCTAATAATATCTATATAGCTCTGTAGACAGAAAAGTCTATCCACTGAGGTGAACTCCATTCTTTGGACGCGATTTGCCCAAAGTTAAGGTGGATTAACCTCCTTTCCCTTGATTTAATAATTAAAGTATACATCAGCAAAAGTTCTCTTCTCAAGTGAGCTATGTCTCCA
>JACKFQ010000010.1 GCA_020632395.1 Candidatus Nomurabacteria bacterium
ACACCCTTGCAGGCATTGAGAAAGGAGCTAAATATGCTATGATCCTATTCCTCAAGTGGTGCACTTCAACTGCGAATGCAGGATATTTATTAGTGATGTATTATCTGACCTAGTAAAGTTGACAAGATATATATAAGGTATATAATCAATATAGTTTTTGCCAGATATCAGTGACCAATCCGTACTGCTCAAAATAATTGATTAGGTATGAGATGGGATCAAACCAAGACCACCATACGAAACTAGGGGAATTTTTTGCAACCTCTATCTGCGGAAATGATATCCTCAGCTCAGTTTTGTATGTTTCTGGAATTGCCGCGGTCTTTACAGGTGTCTTTGCTCCAGTTGTGCTACTTCTTGTTGTTGGCGTACTTTATCTGTACAAGGCTGTGTATACCGAAGCTGTTGAGGCATTACCCGTCAATGGAGGAGCCTACAATTGCTTGCTTAATGCATCTTCCAAGATGTTTGCCTCTGTAGCAGGTGTTATGACAATCTTGTCATACATTGCAACAGCCGTTATCTCAGCAAAAGTCGCAATAGAATACCTACATTCCATAGTATCTGTACCAGTTATACCCGCGACAATAGTTCTTCTATTAGTATTTGCACTATTAGTAATTTCCGGAATGAAGGATTCTGCAAAAGTTGCATCAGGTATCTTTATTTTCCATCTGATCACCCTTGCGACCTTTATAGTTTTTGGAATTTTGTATTTTTTGAATAATGGGATCGGCGAATTCATGGCAAATTATTCAGAGACACTCTCTACAATAACTGAAAATGGTGGATTACTACCTACGTTGTTCTTTGGGTTTTCAGCTTCGCTTCTCGGAGTATCAGGGTTTGAGAGTTCTGCGAATTTTGTTGAAGATCAGAAGAAAGGGGTGTTCCGAAAGACTTTGCGAAACATGCTTGTAGGAGTTGCGATCTTCAATCCATTGATAGGACTTCTTGTATTGAATACCCTTCCAATGGAAACTATCGTTATATCAAAGGATTTTCTTTTAGCTGATGCGGCACTCTCTTTAGGAGGGGATATGTTGAAGATGTTGATCGTCACTGACGCTTTTCTAGTACTTTCCGGAGCTGTTCTGACTGCATTCGTAGGTGTAAGTGGACTGATGTATCGCATGGCTGCTGACAACTGTCTTCCCGGACTATTCACCAAAGTAAATAAAAAGGGCGCAAATCCGAGAATAGTCATATTTTTCTTTGTTCTATGCAGTTCTATCCTTGTCCTGACAGGAGGAGATCTTTTATCATTGGCAGGCGTGTATACTATTTCTTTTCTGGGTGTCATGACACTCTTTGCTTTTGGTAATCTACTATTAAAGCGAAGCAGGCCTCGTCTAGCTAGAACCTATCGTGCTCCTGTCATATATGCAGTGTTGGCAGGTAGTGCTACAGCAGCGGGTATTGTGGGTAATATTATGATCGATATGAATAACTTGATATTCTTCTTAACGTACTTCATACCAACCCTCCTGGTTGTATTCTTCTATATTTATCAGGAATATAGTCTTAACTTCTTGCTGTCGGTTACTCGAAGGTTTAAAAAGATCAACGAATACCTTTATAGAAGATTTGATGATGCTATAGATGGAAATTACCTGATATTTGTCAAATCTGCCAAAAAGCTTTTTTACGCCCTAGATTATCTAAACAAGAACGAGATCGGAAGAAATCTGTATGTGGTTGTCTGCCAGAAGGATTTATCAGATAAAAACTATCAAGAGGTCAAAGATATGCTTGAGATGATAGAAAAAAGCGGTCTTTACGAACAGTATGTGATTAAGTTGATCCATCGACAGGCGGATTTCGATCCAGAAACCGTCGCTGAGATCAGTCATGAGCTCGAGATCCCTGCAAATCGGATCCTGATCGGATCGATCAAAGAGCATCACACCTTTTCTTATGATGAATTAGGTGGTGTGCGAATAATCTTCTGATACTCTTTCCCATCCCTACAAGCAAATACCTCTTCTACCAGGGGTTAATATCCATAACACTATGGATAGGGAGTATACTATCTGAATCTGTCCTCAAAACCGTTTCTTTGGTGTTCGATAAAGCTTCCGGATAACCTTTTCCATACTGATCGCAAACTTTTCTTTCTTGATCTCATCACCACTATAGTGGCAGGAGAACCTATAAACATATCTGAGATCATTTCTGGATGGGTGTGTACTACACCACCGAGAATCATTAGGATCATCCCGATGATGCTAATGACCACTGGTGAATCCAAGATACCGGTATACGGCAAGTTGAGAGAAGATCCGTTCGCACTTGCTCCATTTAAATTAGGATCTGTAGTTGAGCCTGTTGTTCCAGTTCCATCGTCTAGATCTCCAGCACCATTATCTCCTGTTAGCGGAGGGTCAGTCGTGCCATTGTCATCACCAACAATAGTATCATCTCCACCTGTGTCATCATCCCCGCCCGTATCTCCACCACCACCGATACCTGATGCCTCGTAATAGCAAGGATTTGCTATGTAGGTTTCATTCGATTTAATAATAAATACCTCATAAGGTGATCCAGATAGTGTAATGTTTACATTACCAGATCCACTACTATTCGTGATACCAGGGAAATTTTTTACTGGATATGCAGATACGCTTTCTGATGCGAATACAGAGGATACATCAACAGGATATATTCCTGTAGTACCCTCCCAATTGATTACAATAAGAGTAGCTATAGATGGGTCGTATTCATTTCTTTCAAGATAAACTTGGTTCGTTTGCGGGATAGAGGCTGTAGTAGAGTGTTCGTCACCAAGTACAGTTTTTGAAGGGTATCCATCACGTACTTCCGCTATGTATCCTTTCCAAGTATCCAGATCCCATGTCGATCTGGAAGTGTTATCCTTTGCAATGATCGCACCCCGAAATACATCTGGATTTCCGTTATTTTTAGTAAAATCGCTATAGGTGTTGTAATCAATGACGGTATCATCTAATAGGGCTACATTCCCAGGGTCATACGCTATATTGTCTACTATTATAGTGAGATCATAACCATCTCGATAGTATGTATTTCCTGTAATTTCTGTAAAATCTCTACCTACAGCTGCAGGGTCGCTATCCACTCCCCACAATGAACTCATCTCGATCCCTGAATTCAAAAAAAGATTGTTGGTGATCAGACCTTGAAAGGGTCTACCGGCCGCATACAATTTTGATGATAGAAAATAATTGTCATTTATGGTCATCTTCTCCATTGGCCAAGTTTCTCCGTTTACTCGTAGTTCTGTGCTTTCTACAATATTCTTCTCAAAATGCATTCCACTAACCTTCGCACCACTACTTCTTGCACTGATCCCGAAGCTTTTATTACAGGTATCGGAGGGTTTTAGTAAAACATTGTTAACATAATATCTGTAACCATATATATAGCCAGCATCATCACGGTACGAATGATGACCGTAAATATCATGTCGTGGGACATTATCACAATCCTGACCTTCACCGATATCATATACAATATTCCCATACACAACATGATTCATTAAAGTGCCTTCCGGTAATGATTCTGTAGCTTCTATACCCCAGCTCCCAATCCCGTTTTTATCATATAGGTCATGGATTATATTGTTGATCGCTCTAGAGCCTTCAGCGAGCATAACTATTCCCGAGCCTCCCTCTCTAGAGGCTTGTACTAAGCCATCGGGATCTGTTAATTCAATTCCCCAGATCCAGTTGTACATCCCTTCAGTTAGTGCTGTCGAATCTCCAAGTGAGATATTACCCTGCATTTGGGGTCTTTCACCTGGTTGTGCCATAAAGACGATAGGTTTCTCTTGGGTTCCTGATGCCGTAGGGTTAAATGTATAGTCACCATCGGCCCCAGTGTAATCACCAGTTGCTAGGCAATACAGATCTCCTGCAATTGCCTGATTTTTAGCTTGTAATAGCGTGATGGCACTACTCGGTGTGCTACCATCCCCACCACCTGTTGGTGAAACAAAAAACCTCCGTTGAGGATTTAGTTCTGTGTACCATGGGTTGATCGTTTGTGCGTTCACAGAGGTAGTGGCAAAGTCGTAAGAATATAGTAAATATAATGAAAAGGTTAGGATCGCACAGAAAAATAGAGACGATCTGAGAAGATGTGTATTAGGAGAGGGGATCATGATTGGTGTAGACGATTTATCTCTCATGTTTAACTAGTTCAGAAACCTATTATTTTATCGTTAAGTAAACATCTCTATTATATCTCGATATATCATTCTCTATTGTTTATCAATAACTTAGTACCTATGTATATTCTCCCTCATGTTTCAAAGTATGATCTAACAAAGGTCTAATTATTATTGAAGATATATTAATATTGAAAAAGTCACTACAATTTCAGTCTATCCTTATAGTGGGTAAAATTCAATCTATGTTCATAGATTCATAACTCGATCGCGAAAATTTTTCTATGTAAGTTATATGCATTGATCATCTTTGACCATAATTAAAATTAACAGAATTGGCAAGAGAAGTGTTGAAAGGTTAGCTTGAAGAAGGATAATTCGATATTCCACCAGATTTTTTATGTTGGTTTGGTAGAAGTACTGCCCAGTCTGTTGTCCCTAGTATCAATTAGACAGTAATTGTTGAGTTGGAGGTAATTTTAGGGTATTTTATTAGTAAGATTAAAGTATCAGGTCGAAGATATGAAAACAAAAGTAAATAAAAAGTTTCTATTGCTGGCTACCTTGATCATTCCCGTAATCCTTCTCTTGGTTGTGGTGTTTATGTTCTTTTCCTCTATTCCCCGAAATGCGGTTTTTTCAAATATCACAGATCGTGCGGTCACAATATCGTGGGTGACAACAGTAAGATCGCCCGGGATGGCTATAGTCACAAACGATAGTGGCAGGAGGATCGGTCTTTTCAAAGGTGATTCTCAATATGGTTATGATGATAGGGATGTTGTAGTCGCAGAAGAAAAACTAGCGGAAGAAAATCTTAAACGAGTATCAAAAGGTGATACTACTGTACGATTTGAAGATCTGAAGATCGAGTCAGGTTCTGTTAGAAAGGGCTGGTATTACACTCATCATGTGACGATCACAGATCTAGAACCGGACTCACAATACTCTGTAATGGTCGGAAATGGATTGTTCTTCAGGCAGGTAGCAGATTCGATACGAGGCAATGATACTGTACGAACTCATGTACTTTTGGATTCTTTACAAACCCCTGATCCTGTATATGGAAAGGTAGGTTCTTGGAAAGGTGAACTTGCAGATGACGGTGTAGTATATATGAAGTTATTGTATGAGGGTGGGATCGAATCTGGAGTTTTATCTTCTCCGATCAAAGCAGATAACGGTACATTTTATTTGGATCTATCAAATCTTTTCACACCAACAGGTGAAAAGATCGATAAAACCGCATTGATCAGATCTGAGATCGTATGGGTTGAAGGCGGACCTAACGGACGGATCGGTGAATTTGTGGTAGCTACAGACAAGGATGCACCTATGGACTCGATCATTTTGCAAGATCCTGACATTGTACAATTCCCATATGATCAAAGGGCTGGTCGTACGACAATATACTTTCCTGATGTGATCTCATCAGTAGTTGACCCTGATCCCCTTAAATTATCGACTGAGGTAAGTGCAGATGGGTTAGGTTTACTAGGGGATGGCTTTTTTGTTATCTGTGCAGGAGAGTGTAATAACTACTGTCGTAGACCTCCATGTCCAGTAGGTCCAGATGGAGGATGTAATGATGGAGCATCGTGTAATACCGAACAGGAGCCTCCTAGTGGAACACCTCCGGGGGGAAATAAACCTGCTTGTGTATCGCCTAAGCAGTGTATCCCTTCAATATACTGTTCTAATGGTCTTGCAGTAAACTGTCAGACAGGGACTGCTTGTGATGCACGAACCGATGGTATGAATTCTTGTGGTTTGATAGCAAGTCAAGGTGGGACTGGTGGGGGTAATACTGGAGGTGGAGGTAATAATGGTGGGGGTACAGGTAACAATGGAGGTGGTACACCGGAAGTTCCAGCTTTTCCTGGTGGAGAATACCACACACCGGATCCGTCTCAGCAACCGTATTCCATTAAACCTCCCTCAATTTATGCTCAAGTTCCCGAAGATCCTGACAGAGTATTATTTGACCCTGTTACTCAGAATTACTATTTCATTTCTGAAGGTGAGTATCGATTTACATATGAAGATATTGAGTACACAGTGGTTCTGCCTGAAGGGCAAAGCTACTATACGATCTTCATCGATACAAATGGTAACGGTATTAGGGATGAGGGAGAGGTTACACTGAGTGAAGATATCGATCTGTTGATGTTGGAGCGAGTTGCAGATGTGATCAGTTATGATATCAAAGCGGGTTTGAATTTTATCAGTATCCCTGTTGTATTAGATAGGTCTAATACTGCAAGCGCATTACTGGAAGATCTAAATCAGCGTTATGGTGGAGTCTTCTACTCAATAGCAAAATACGACACTAATTGGAAGGTCGTAGGTGACAACCTTAGCGTTTTTAATGTAAATGATTTTCAGATAGTTCCTGGTTCAGGATATGTTCTGAAATCCAAAGTAGATCTACAGATCGAATTGACCGGTAAACAAGTTGTATTCGAAAACGAAGGCGACGTTGCCCCAATATACCTAACCCCTGGCTGGAATCTGGTAGGTTTGTATGGAACCAAAACGGTAGATTATACTGCTGAGAGTTTGATCGATTCGGTTAATAATTATCAAGAGGTAGATTTCCTGATGGATAATGTGTCTAGTTGGTCTGTGAGTAGGGGAATGTATCAAGGTGTGCAGAATTCCGAAGGAGTTATTTATGGTACAGACTTTCCATTAACACAACAGATAGGTTTCTTTATGAGAGTATTGCAAGGTGAGGGTAGTTGGCAACCGGAGCACGAGTGATCACACCCCTGTCCCGAGTGCTAAGTTCGAAACACGAGTGATCATACCTAAGCAACAGATTCAACATCTGGTAGAAGATCAAGGAGATGTGACATAACAATGATCGAATCCTGATAAATGTAATGTAGCAGGGTTCGATGATCTGAGCTCCAACAACCAGCAACAATCAACAACGACTAGTAATAAACATCTACTATCATCAGCAACCATCAATCACCAATTAGAATCAACTGAATCAAGTTTAAGGTGGATTTCTATCGTATCCCATTCACCATTCACCAATCCCCGACCATATGATAGAATTACCTGTTCTATTGCGACAATTATGAAAACAGTACACAGACTTTACAAAATGATCACAGGTGTCCTCATGCTCCCGTAGGGGAGTATATTTGCAACTTCCAAATTACTGATTAACTAATTTCAATTATACTAAATCAATGGCGCATTATGATTTCAAAAAGATCGAGGATACATGGAAAGATAAATGGTATAGCAACAATCTTTACAAAGCAGAAGATTTTTCTGATAAACAAAAGAAATATATCCTTGTAGAATTCCCATATCCATCTGGTAAGAGCATGCATGTAGGGCATATGCTTCGATATACCGTCCCTGAGATATACTCTAGGTTTCTACGTATGAGAGGATATAATGTTTTGTTCCCTATGGGATGGGATGCATTTGGATTACCAGCGGAGAATTATGCGATCAAAACAGGTGAACATCCTGCAAAGATCACAAAAGAATTGACGGATTACTATCGAAAGTCAATGCAGGATATGGGGTATGGGATCGATTGGGATAGAGAGGTAAACACCACAGATCCGAATTACTACAAATGGACTCAATGGATCTTCCTGAAGTTTTGGAAAGAGGGACTTGCAGAATTCAAAGAAGAACCTGTCTGGTGGTCTGATCAGATGAAAACTGTACTAGCTGAAGAAGAGGTCATCAAAGATGAAAATGAAGATCCGGTAGCTGAGCGTGATGGTAGCCCTGTTAGGAGGAGGTTGCTGAAGCAATGGGTACTGAAGATCCCGGAGTACGCTGATAAATTGATACAGGGTTTTGACAATGTTGATTTTCCAGAATCGATCAAAGCCGCACAAACAAATTGGATAGGACGAAGTGAGGGTACTGTTGTGAAATTTCCAATAGAAGGACATAAAGATGAGACTTTAGAGTGTTTCACTACTCGAATAGATACGATCTTTGGTGTCACATATATTGCTATAGCACCAGAGCATGAAAAGTTAGATAAACTGTTGGTAAATTGTACTAATCCCGATGAGGTTAGGGATTATGTTGCTAAAGTAAAGAAGAAAACTGAGTTAGAGCGTCAACAAAATAAAGAGAAAACGGGTGTTTTGATCGAGGGAGCCTATGTTGTCAACCCATTCGACACCTCCCGGCAGATCCCCGTCTATGTTGCTGATTATGTCTTAAAAGATTATGGTACTGGAGTAGTTATGGGTGTTCCGGCACATGATGAAAGAGATTATGAATTTGCAAAGAAATTTGGGATCGATATTATTCCTGTGATAGCTCAGAAAAAAGGTGTCATCCCATCAATTGATGATGATCATGAGTGTTTCGCAGATCATGGATATGTTGTGAATTCAGGAGAATTTGATGGAATGACATCAGAAGATGCGATAGAGAAAATGACAGCATGGCTAGAGGAAAGAGGTTTAGGTAAAGGAGAGATAACGTATAAGATCAGGGATTGGTTATTTACCAGGCAGAGGTATTGGGGTGAGCCTATTCCTTTGATCCATAGGATTGATGGAAAGATAGAACCTGTAGCTGATCCGGACGATCCTCAACAGGTAAAGGAGAGATTACCCTTAAAGCTACCTGAATTGCCTGATTATAGTCCTTCAGATGATGGAGATTCACCATTAGCCAAAAATACAGAATGGCTTAACACAATCGCTGATGATGGCACACCTGCAAAGCGGGAAACTAACACTATGCCAAATTGGGCAGGTTCTTGTTGGTATTACCTCCGATATCTGGATCCTAACAACGACAATGAGATCGCTGATATCGAGAAAATGAAATACTGGCTCCCTGTAGATAAATATTTCGGTGGAAGTGAACACACGACCTTACATCTTTTATACTCGCGATTCTGGCATAAGTTCCTTTATGATCAGGGGGTAGTTCCAACACCAGAACCATATCAATGGCGCTTGAATGGGGGCACTCTGCTAGGGCCTGATGGCGTTCGTATGTCAAAATCACGAGGAAATGTAGTAGAACCACAAGAGAAGCTACAGAATTACGGTGCAGATGCGGTTAGGATGTATATTGCATTTATTGGCCCTTATGAAGGTACTTTCCCATACAATGAGAATAGTCTAAGAGCCTGTAGTAGGGTTCTAGAGAATATCTATGAATTAAGAACTACTGTTTCTGATACCGTTGAGGATCAGGCTCTTGAAAAGAAATTGCATGTAATGATCAAGCGTGTCACAGGAATGGCTGAAGAGCTAAAAATGAACACGATCGTCAGTGATATCATGGTATTCACGAAGGATATGCGTTCTGCTGGTGCTGTTCCGAAAGATGTTTGGATGAACTTTATAAAGGTCTTAGCACCGATCACACCATTCCTTGCAGAAGAGTTGTGGCAGGAGGTGAATGGATGGAAAGAATGGGAGGATGCCAATAGTGTCCATCTCCAAAGTTGGCCTGAATATGATCCTGCAAAGGTTGTTGAGGAGCAGGTCGAGGTGCCGGTCCAGATCAATGGGAAGATGAGGGGGGTTGTGTTGCTGGACGTTGGTGCTAGCGAGGATGTTGTGAGGAGGGTTATTGAGGAGGATCCGAGGGTTGCGGCGTATTTGGAGGGGGTGGAGATAGAGAAGTTGATATATGTGCAGGATAAGATCGTGAACATCCTGACCCGCTAACTTATAGTCGGCGATTGTTAAAAGACTCAGAGACTATTCGGGTACCAGGTCAAAACGCTCGCAAGGCCTAGAGTCTAGAAGCCCAAGAGTCTAAGAGACTAAAAGGCGATCTCGTACAAAAATGACAATCTATGGAGAGATTCAGTAGAGTCTATCAATTCAATAGATTCAATAAAGCATATGCATTATCTTGATATACTGGTAATATTTGAGAGGGGTATCCAGTCGGTAAAGAAGGTTTTTGATGGGTCGTACTAGACCGATAGCGAGAATCTCTGATTACTTGTATAATTAATGTATGGCAGTTGATGCAAAAGGAATAATTAAAGATAACGGAAAACTTATCCTATCTGTAGTTGGGATAGTTGTTTTGGCGGCTGTAATGTCTACAGCCACTCAAGAGGATGGGGGTATGTTCGGATTTTGGAAGATCGACCCCATAAGCACACCACAGGTAGGATTGGATAATATTGGACCACAGCCTGTCGCTACAGATGATGACACCGATATAGAACCCGATACGCAGAACGAGATCGCACGACCAGTCGATAATGGTAAAAATTCCATATACAATAGACCTCCTGAATTCGCATTAAATGATGGATCTGACTATCAAGCAGATATCATCACCACTATGGGAACTATAAGGATAGACCTCCTCGAAAATATCGCGCCGGAGAATGTTAATAATTTCATTTTTCTAGCGAATGACGGTTTCTATTCCGGCACCTCCTTTCACAGAATCGTGGCTGATTACATAATACAGGGAGGAGATCCACTAGGTACGGGGTATGGCGGACCTGGTTATTCGATCGATGATGAGATCAATGGCGATCTTCTCTTTAGACCTTATTCTGTTGCTATGGCAAATTCGGAAAGTGACACAAATGGATCTCAATTCTTTATTGTCTCGAAGAATGCGTCCACAGAAGACCTCCGATCACTTGATGGGAATTATACGATAATTGGTGATGTGGTTTCAGGATACAATGTGATCGATGATATTGAGCAGGTTGCTGTAAACAATTTCTTTATGCCATTCGATCCAGTCACGATCTCCGATGTTAGGGTGATCGAGCGATAGACTCAACGATTTTCCTGTAAAGACCCTGATGTTAGGGTGATCGAGCGATAGGCTCAAAATTTCATCGATAGTTCATTTCTGTAAAGCACCATACTCTAAAACCTTATAATACGCGATTACAATTAAGGTCGCCTATGTCTTGCTTACGCGCTATCTGTCTTGTCTATGATAGATCATTATCTCTGATTGTTGGTAAGTGTATAGATTGTGGTGGATCTTTAATATTGAATTAAGGGGTCGTCACTATACAGGTAGAATTTTTAAAATAGAATTAAGCAAATTATCATCTATCGCAGATATACTTGCTTTATGAGTGAAATAGTTGATCTACACATTAGAATAAAAAAACTGTTGGTTGAGAGGATCTATGAGAGCTTCTTTCTGATCTTTGTTGTGGGATCGGTTCTTGGGTATGCTGTCGGAGCTAGGATCGATAAGTGTGATCTGCCCGATGAAAATGCTATAGAAGTGGTTGATGAGGAGAAGCCAGAAGCTGATGTTTCAGTCACAATGGAGGTGCCGGTACCGATCGTGAACGATCCAGATAGGTCTTCTGGGTTAGTAAATGATATACAACTGGAGTCCGTCTGTGCCGATATTGCAGGAGCAATAGCCAAGCCAGGAGTATATTGTTTGGACCAAGGGAGTATGGTTATAGATATTGTTAAAGAAGCAGGAGGATTTTCAAGTAGTGTTGCAGACTCATATGTTGCAAGGATAATGAATCTGTCTCAGCAGGTTAGGGCAAATTCTAAGATCTATATACCGTATGAAGAGGAGGTGAAGTGCGATCTGCTAGAACTTACACTAAAGAATGTTCGGACAGATGAAGTATTACCAAATGTCGGATCTACTGGTGAAACCACTGAGCCACTACCTGAGCAAACAGATGAGCAGAATCAAAACTCAGATGTATCCGCACCATCTTGTATAGATCTAAATAGTGCCAGTATATCCGAACTCATAGAGATAGATGGAATAGGTGAGTCTACCGCTCAAAAGATCATTGATGCACGACCATTTGTGAGTGTTGAAGGATTGTTGGATGTTTCGGGTATAGGAGATGCTAAATATGCTCAGATGAAAGATAGTTTCTGTCCGATATGAGATCTGAGAAACGGGGCATTCTGGTGAGGATCACGTCACCGTTCGGAGGTATATTTAGATATCTTCGGGAGGATATTTTGATATTTGCATGTTTGATGGGGATTGTGATCTGTACCGCCACATACTTTGATGTTGTCGGAATGGGATCAGCAGTTGCACTCTCATTATTCACTACAGTAGTTGGATATCTCGTATATGATGGCAATCGATCATATGGTGTGCTGGTTATACTGGTTTTGCATATATTCATGATTGTAGGGATTGGATCATTTTCAGTTAGATATTCTGATGGTAGGGTGGGGTTTGAGAATTTTCAGCAGATCGAGGATGAAGTGATCGATGATTTGGTGGTGATCCAACGTCTAGATGGACATGGAAGATCTACCTATACACTATTCAAAGAGATTCAGAATAGTATGGGTGAAAATAGTTCGATTGTAAGATTTAAGGTTGTTGTCAGAGGGTTTACTAGGTATCGTATCGGTAATGTATGTAGATTGCCAAAGAAGGTGTTTATTCGCGGGGATCAGGTAGATCCAAACAGGCAGAGAGAGATCGGTAGATATCTGAGATCGAAGGATATACAAGGTACTGTGTACTCAGATCGAATAGAGTGCTTAGAAACAGAACAAACGGTTTGGATAGATGTACTTAGATGGATAAATGTTCTGAAAAGAGCGATAGAGAGTGAGATCTACCTTGGGGTAAGCGAACCGAAAGCAACTCTGCTACTTGGGATGATATTTGGAGATGAGAGAGAGTATCAGGATGAGTTAAATGAAGGCATACGTCTTTTAGGTTTGTCACATGTGGTAGCAGCTTCCGGCTCAAATGTCAGCTATATCGAGAACTCAGTAGAAAAGTTTTTAGGTAAGTTGGTTCCGGCTAAAGCACGGTATATCATCAAGATCCTTGCCCTATGTATATTTGCAATGATAGCAGGATTGTCTGGATCTGTTCTTCGTGCTGTTTCAACAAGATGTGTGAAGATCGTAGCTCAAATAGTGGGACGTAGAGTAGGTGATGTTCGAGCTTTGGTCATTGCTTCTAGTATCCTTCTCGTGTGGAAACCAAATCTTGTAGATGATGTGGGATTCCAGCTTTCTGTAGTTGCAGTATTGGGGTTGGCAGTAGGGGGAGACCTGTATGAGATCGTTAGTAAAAGTATGCGGTCGGGTTTGGTACAGCGGGGTGTTGATATGCTTGGTGGGTCGGTGTTGCCTAGTTTTATCTGTACAGTGTTTACGATACCGGTGACATATTTCCGCTTTGGGGCCGGTTCGCTTATGACAATCATTCCGAACGTACTGATCCTCCCGTTGTTAGATGAGATCTTTACTATCGGGATAATTGCCACGATATTCTCCACGATTTGGGGTGGATCAATATCTGGGTATTTATGGAATACTTTAGACTTGCTACTTTCAATATTTGTCGAATTTGTAGAAGTAGGAGCAGATCTATTTGTAGACCATGGTTTAGGTTCGGCTAGCTCTTCTATCATATGGTTCTGCTCGATCAGTATCATATTTATAGTTTGTACAAGGTATTCAAGTTCTAGAAGCTATTATTTATCGGGGTTGGCAAAATGAGGTGGTTTGTTTTGACCCTTTTGATCTACTCGATCGTTCTCACAGATACGGTAGATCCGGTAGATTCGGGAATCACATTTTTAAATGTCGGTGTGGGAGATGCGACTATTGTTCGAGTAGATGAGAAGGTCATCTTTATCGACGCAGGTCCTTCAGATTCGATTTTGTACAATATTGATAATCTTCCTAAGAAGATCGATCTACTAGTGATCACTCATCAACATGAGGATCATATATCTGGTGCTAGATACCTGCTAGAGAGATTTGATGTCAGGGAGGTGATAATGCCCCGTTTATGTGATGTTGATCCTATCGATGTTCTCTACCCATCTGGGGCTGAAACAAGAAAAACAGCTATAACTCTATTGGATAATAATGATCTTATAGAGTATCAATATCCACTCC
>JACKFQ010000011.1 GCA_020632395.1 Candidatus Nomurabacteria bacterium
TTCAAGGCTGAGTTGTTTGTAATGCAATATCTTTCTTACTTAAGTTAAATACAAAGTATTTTAACTCAAGTGGTGCACTTCGTTTGCGGAGTCAGGTTTGAAACCCTTTGAGATTGCTGAATTAGTGACGAGTCACAAACCTAATAGACTTACCGATCTTATATATATTGCAAATGAGAATCTAGAACGAGCATTACAGATTGCGAAGGAAAGAGGATATGACGTCTATTCAGAGACCGTACCGGAAAGCGTACCGTAGGGTTATTTTGTGGAGACGGCGGGAATTCCACCACTTGCTTCGCAGTGGTTGGACAAGCGAACAAAGCTTGATACTTGATCATACTTCACATCATTCTCGACACATGGTCGAGAACGCTGTGGACCTGGCGGGAATCGAACCCGCAACCTCTTCAATGCGAATGAAGTGCTCTAGCCAGATTGAGCTACAGGCCCACAACTTGCGTATTATATAGCTAAAAACCAATACTATACAATGACGATGATCTTGCTATCTATAAAGACCATGAGAATAATTAGCCCCTCCTCATACTGCACTAGAGGACTTCAGTTATCCCTGTCATTATGGGATTTGAAGTGATCAATTGCGAGAGCTACATTTGGAGCTAATTCTTCTGGGAGATCATTTGGGTAGAAATAGGCGGCCTCTGATCCGCTCTCAATAGTTAGATCGCTAGAGCCCTCGATCTCAGCTCTATAATGGAATAATACGTAGTAATGCGTGATATCAGCATGTTCATCGTAGCGATTAAATACATAAACAAATGGTTCACCTCCAGGGATTATTCGTAATCCTACCTCTTCTGCAACCTCTCTTATACATGTCTCTTTTATACTTTCTTCATCATCGCAAGACCCCCCTGGTACTTTCCAAAAAGTATCCTGATCCCTTACCAACAATACCTTGCCATCATGAAATATCACTGCACCAGATGCGAGTGTCACACTAGAGGTGTGATCTTCAGAAGTTAGTGCTGAATGTCCTTGAATTTCAGACATGTCCTCACAATTCCTTAATTAATTATTAAATGATACACACAACAATATCGATACTCAATAGAAGAACATGTGATAAGAACAGCTTTCTTTATGGCTACACTATATTATCGGTGTGTTATTCTCTCTACCCTTTAAGATCTTTCGACCTTCTTTCTTTTTGCCTTCACTATGGTAATACTGCGCGATTCTTCATACCTTTCCGCGATCTTTCTTATGCTTACATTACGACCTTTCACCCTTCTTACTATTGTCCTTCTTTTACCCCCACCTTGTACGGTGAACTTTCTCTAAGTTACGAACCTGTTCAGTTCGCTTATCATATGAACCTAAGATCGTTCTTTTGCCCCTTTCATTAGTATGCTCAAGAAAAGAACAGAACGTTTTAAATATACTTTCTAAATTTTGTGCATTTATGCCTGAATTTGGTAACAAAAAATAGTTTTTATACATATACTCCAACTGATCCTTTGTAAAAAGGTTTCTCCATACGGCCTCCCCAACTCTGACATTGGATATCGCAGTGACAAAATCTTGGTATACCGGTAGATTCTCTGGTTCGACCAAAGGTTTTGCTCTTTTTTGAAATTTTGCAAGAACGCATTGAACAGATGGTCTTGGTGAAAAATCACTCTGTTTGAATTGATATATCTCAGATATCTTATAGAAAGGATAATTTAATAATGATTTCAAAGATCCACCATATCGTTCATCCATCTGAGAACCCCCCCAATTCTCAAGAGCTTCTTTCTGCATAATAATATACGCGGTATTTAGGGAAGTTTTATAAGCAAGTACTTTATTTAGAATATCAGACGTGAAATTGAATGGAATATTAGAAAAGATCTTAAAGGGTGTTTTTGGGAGTGAAAGATCTAGAAAATTCGCATGAGTAATATGTACATTCTGGTATCTACCGAATCGCATAATTAGCTGTTCATAGTACACACGATCAGCTTCTATCAGATCTAATCTTCCCTCATCACTTAATCTTTTGAGAATTCTTTCAGCTATGATCCCCCTTCCCGAACCAATATCAATAACATGGTCAGTAGGATAAATTTCTACTTCTTTCAAGGCAAGTAATTCACCCACCAATACAGAAGATCTTATGAAATTTTGTGCGTGAGAGAGCTTTCTATCCATTTTGAGTAAAGAAGAGAGGGGTCGACAGTTGCAGTAGTTTTACAGAATAACCCCAGACTATAAGTTAGCGGGTTGTGGACCTGGTGGGACTCGAACCCACGACCTCTTCGCTGCCAGCGAAGCGTTCTAGCCAGCTGAACTACAGGCCCATGAATTACAGTATTATAACCTCTACCAATATTTCCGCAACTCGAATTTCAGATTTGTTTCTAACAGTGCTGTTCAACGATCCACACTATCTTTTCCAACATCCTGTTACCCCTACGCACTAAATCTTCAATCGATAATTCCTCATTCACCACACTGAAAACAATAATCCCCTATTCACTAAACCCTCCACCGACTGTTCCTCATTCACCACACTGCAACCGATAATTCCATATTCACCAAAACCACCACCGATTTTTCCTCATTCACGACACTGAAACCGATAATCCCTTACCCGCTACCGATCCTTGCTCTAGGGATAAATAATTACTTCTATCCATTACTGTAACAACCATAACACCTACCCTCTAGCAATCGCTAATACCCACAAATACTCGTAGTCATGAATTGGGCAGGATTCACTGCACTCCAGGTTCCGCTATACACCACCATAAAGTGTACATGGATACCGTAAGCTAAACCGCTCTGTCCCATCTGTCCGATAGCTTGACCTGCAGAAACGCTTTGGCCGGATGTGACATATAGCGAATTAAGATGACCGTAAACTGTCGAATAACCATTTCCATGATCAATAATCACTGTCCAGGCAAGACCCCATCCACCAACTTCCTGACCGGGTGGAGGACAGTTTCCTGATTGGCATCCTGAGAATGTCACAGTTCCGGGTGCTGCGGCAACTACAGCAGGATACGAACGATCAGCGATATCGATCCCATTGTGCCAACCGCTGAAACATTGGGTCAACCGACCACCTGTCGAAGGCCATCCGAGCCACCTAGAACCGCCTGTATTAGGTGTTTGTGAGACGCCTGTAGATACAGGAGAGGTAATACCTGAGTAGATCGGTGCGTTCCTTACAGGAGGAGGCGCAGGAGGTGCAGGCATAACAGCATCAGGGAGAAATATTTTCTGACCGACCTCAAGTACATATGGAGGTGCTAAAAGATTTGCATCTACGATCAACTGACCATTGATCTCATATTTTGTCGCCAAAGTCTCGATCGTATCACCACTCTTTATCTCAACTACAACTCCGTCACCCCAAGGGATGACCAATTCCATACCAGGTCGGATAAAATCATTTTCTGTAAGATCATTAGCCCAGAGAAGCGTTTGAACATTTAAGTCATATTGAGAAGCTATAGTACTGAGGGTATCACCACCTTTTACGATATAGGTCACTAATTCAAAGCGACCTGCATTTGTATTTATTTGAGTTTTTGTTGAAGAATTTTGGACAAACGTATCTGTCTTTTTGTTTTCAGATACATTTGGTATCTGTGAAGCTATTTGGTAATTTGCCTCTATAGCCTTAGTCCTATAAGTCCCAGACATAAAGACCAACATCACTAGAAAGATAGTAAAGAATTGCAACGAGAACCTAAAGAGGCTACTTCTGCCCCAGAACATACGACGAATAAGCATCCTTTTCACAACCTCCAACTGCGATCCGACCACCTCACCAAAAACCGACCCAAGTACAAAAAACACCCTGGTCCTGGCTGATAGATAGATAAAGAGATCTGACAGGAAACGAGTGATAGAAAACCTTCTGATAAGGGAATATGCTTTATCACCAAATGCTTTTAGCTTGCCGTTGAAGTTAAAGGCTGGTGCTCTTTCGATCGAATTTCCAGAGTCAAACCGGATCTCGTCGGTGAAATAGAGATTGTTCTCTATGACATCCTGAACTTCCTGAGCGACATGATCTGCTTCATCCACCAATTGCCTGAACTTCAAACCACTGAATATGTTTCGCTCACGCTTTTGTTTACTCCTAGATTCTGAACCCAAATCAATATAGATCCATAATTGAACTTGTCAGGTATTATACCAAATCCTGAATAGGAAAATTTTGAGTAGTATCAAGCTTCGTGTAAGGTAGCTAAGAACTCTGTATTATCTTTTGTCTTCTTCATACGCTCTATCAATACTTCTGTTGGATTCTCATCTCCTCCAAGCATTTCAAGCATCCTTCGAATTCTCCATGATTGATTTAGAACATCTTTATCGAGTAGCTTTTCCTCATTTCTAGTACTAGAACGAACGACATCAATAGCTGGGAAGACCCTTCTCTGTTGAAGTTTCCTATCCAGATGTAGTTCCATATTACCTGTACCTTTGAATTCCTCATATACAAGATCATCCATACGACTACCCGTATCAACAAGTGCTGTAGCAACAATGGTCAAACTGCCACCCTGTTCAAAATTCCTTGCAGCACCAAAAAATCTCTTTGGTGGATAAAGTGCCACTGGATCGAAACCTCCTGAAAGAGTACGACCTGATGTTGGCATCGTGATGTTATATGCACGGGCTAATCTAGTGATACTATCCATAAGGATAACAACATCCTCACCCCATTCGACCAACCTCTTTGCTTTTTCCAAAGCCATTTCAGCAACTTTACAGTTGTGCTCGGGCATTTCATCGAAATTTGATGCAAATACATCACCTTTCACACTTCTTTCCATGTCTGTCACCTCTTCGGGTCGCTCACCTACTAGTACTACCATAAGTTTCGCCTCTGGGTGGTTCTCTGATACACCATGTGCGATCTCTTTTAGTAGGGTCGTCTTACCAGCCTTAGGAGGGGCAACTATCATAGCCCTCTGTCCAAAACCGATAGGAGCAAGAAGATCGATCATTCGTGTTGAGAAAACTTCTTGTGTTGTCTCAAGTTTGATCTGTTTCTCCGGGAATATTGGTGTCATCTTGTTGAAATATGGGCGAGAGGTTGCTTCTGCTGCACTCTTCTGATTTACACTATCTACACGCAATAGACTTAGATACTTCTCTTTGTCTTTTGGTAATCTTGCAGGTCCAGTAACCATATCCCCACTTCGTAGATTGAACTTCTTGATCTGAGATCCTGAGATGTATACATCATTTTCACCTGGGAGAACGCCATCTGTACGCAATACACCATGGGTTCCATCCTTCATGATCTCCAATAGACCATCAACAAAAATAAACCCATCTTGCTTAGTAGAAGCCTTTAAGATCTCGATGATAAGATCTCGCTTACGAAGCTCCATGAAATCTTGCATCTTCAAACCTTTAGCCTTTGTACGTAGTTCGGCGATAGTAAGTTCTTCAAGGGATTTGAGGCTCATTGTCATAATTAAGGGAAATGGAAAATATTATTTATAGTTCGTGAAATGTAAGGGATTTTGTCCCTGTTCCACTGATAAAGAAAACTGTTGGCAACACCAGAGTATATTCAACGATGAGAAAGTAGTCAAATAGGAAAAAAGGGATCGGTACTGCCCCGACCGACCCCAATCGCTTCATACAAGCATTGTATGAAATGATCGAAGGACACGTCTGCGTGTCTCTCCTTAGTTCCCTAGTCCAAGGGTTCAGTACGAAGGGACTCTTCAACCAAACCCTGGGACTAAAGAACTCTATTAATACATTTATTATACCTAGTATTCCTTATATCTGTCAACCCATAACTCGAAGCCACATATCCACGTTTCTTATACTACTCTCATCCTAGCACATCCCATATCCACGTGCAACATTTGTTACGTAAATACTTCTGTATTTTCAGGTGTTACGCAAATTGTGGATAACAGCATGGTGAAAAGGATCCGGTTCCCATATTCAATTGATCGCTCTCAAATACCCTCTAAATGGACGAAACATGTTTGACTACCTGCTGGAAGACAGAAGCTTTTGAACTCTTTCGTGCACCCCTTCCACCCAACATTGGCATAAAGACTTTTTTATAACCCAACCTCTCAACCTCTTTCCTGACCTGATCGATACCATAAAATGGTTTGGTTTCTCCGGTCAACCCTACCTCACCTGCATATACATGCTCCTTTGATAAAGCCTTATCATTCAAGGAGGAGCTTATAGCGGCACATATCGCTAGATCCATGGAGGTAGAGTTTACATTCAATCCTCCAGAGATATTCACATAAACATCCTTATCTGCAAGAAACACCCCTCCCCGACGTGATAGAACTGCGCACAACATTTCTAATCGCTGACGCTTGATACCATTTGCTACTCTACGCAGAGGACCGGGTGATGAACCATGATCAACAACCAATGCCTGAACTTCAAGCAATACAACTCTCGAGCCTTCAATGACAGCACCTAATGCCGCACCGGGTGATAGATCTGCTGTATCTATAAATATCTCTGAGGGATTGGGTACTTCGCGGAATCCTTTTTCCATCATCTCAAAAATTCCGATCTCAGTAGTTGCTCCAAAACGATTCTTCAATGGGCGCAAGATCCTGAAGTATCCCTCTTTACTACCTTCGAAATGTATGACAGCATCTACCATATGTTCTAAAACTTTGGGACCAGCGATCGCACCTTCCTTATTTATCTGCCCAACTATTAACAGGATCTTATCCGATCGCTTAGCTAGCTCCATCAAACGCTGACCTGACAATCTGACCTGCGAGATACTTCCGGGATAACCTTTTGATGCCGAGGTCCTTACAGATTGGATAGAATCGACAATAACAAACTTGTGATCACTTTTTTCCAGTAAAGCGCAGACTGCATCAACA
Organism: Candidatus Nomurabacteria bacterium; assembly: GCA_020632395.1. Classification (NCBI taxonomy): domain Bacteria; phylum Candidatus Nomuraibacteriota; species Candidatus Nomurabacteria bacterium. The sequence goes on from JACKFQ010000011.1 coordinate 6,864, forward strand.
TCGTTCTCAGGAGTGATCTCGATATTATCTCCCAGTGATCCTGATTCATTTACTCGGGTATACCTTTGTGACACTTGACCTACTGATTCTTCACCAGCAACATAAAGCACCTTATATTTTTGGGATAAAATGATCGAAAGCTGTGTTAGAAGTGTTGATTTACCAATACCTGGCTCCCCGGTCACCAACACTACCTCACCATCGACAAAACCCGATCCTAAAACCCTATCAAATTCACCAATACCGGAAGATATCCTCACAGATCTTCTCTGACCCTTGCCATGAGCGACAGATTTGATAGAGACAGCTTTTGCGGGGGTTGCGGGATTGGTTGATCCGGTAATAGTTGTTGACACCGACTCGTCCTCAAATTCTTCGTATGTACCCCACTCTCCACATGACGAACATCTACCTTCCCATCTCAAGGTCATATGGTCGCAATTAGTACAGCGGTATTTCATTACCTACTATCCTGATCAGATAAGTTGCAATTTTTCGTTCTTCATATTGAACTTCAAAGTCTTCTCTGCTCCATTACCTTTCTTAACAGAAGGATTTTCAAGTAGATAATCAGCAAGTACATCCTCTACTTTGTCCTGGAGCACTCTTCGTAAGTTTCTAGCTCCATATTCTTCACTGAAACCTTCCTTGACGATGTAATCGATCGCCGATGGGGATAAGATTGCCTGAACACCCATTTCGCGTAATCGATCGTTTAGATCAGCCAGAAGGATCTTTACGATAAGTCGAGCATCTTTTCTTGTGAGAGATCTGAAGATCACTATGTCATCTAACCTATTTAACAACTCTGGCCTTAAAGTTTTCTTCAATTTTCTTAATAATTCTTCCTTCATTGTGTCATAGGCATCCTCTATCTTTTCATCTTCTCGTTCTTCAAGATCCAATGCTGATGAGAATCCAAGCACCTTATCTTTCTGAATATCCTCAGCTCCGATATTAGAGGTCAGAACAACTACGGTATTTTTGAAATTCACCTTTCGCCCTTTTCCATCTGTCAGGTGTCCATACTCCATTATCTGAAGTAAGATGTTCAAAACATCGGGATGTGCTTTTTCGATCTCATCAAACAAGATCACGGAGTGTGGTTTCTTTCTGATCTTTTCAGTTAATTGTCCTCCCTCCCTATATCCCACATAACCCGGAGGCGAACCGATAAGTTTAGATACGCTATGCATTTCCATCATTTCACTCATATCTATCTGTATCAATCTGTCCACATCACCAAAAAGTAGTTTGGTCAAAACCTTTGCCAATTCAGTCTTTCCGACTCCTGTAGGTCCGAGGAACATGAGTGTAGCCCAAGGTCTGTCGGCATCTGAAATACCCGTCCTTGCACGCTTTATTGCAGATGCAACACTCTCGACAGCCTCTTCCTGACCTACCACTCTAGATCCTAGGTAACTCTCAAGATCCTTCAATAAGGCTGTTTCCTTACTATCGATGGTCTGTACCGGGATACCTGTCCATTTGGAAACTACTTCCTGAATTGTATCTAAGCCGACCTTATATTTTGCAGTATCTTTACTTTTCGAGCGCTTCTTCTCAAGCTCTTCCAACTTCTCTTTTAGTTCCTGTTCCCTTTTCTTCCATATTTTGGCATCTTCCATCCTTCCAGATAGAACAGCCTTTTCTTTGTGCTTTACGGCATCGTGATAATCACCCATGACATCAGCAACATCTTTATATTTGACTTCTAATTGTAATCTCCTAGATGCTGCAGCCTCATCAAGTAGATCTATAGCCTTATCTGGTAAGAATCTATCACTGACATAACGATGGGAAAGTTTAGCAGCAGCCTCAATTGATTCTTGCGAAATGTTGACCTTGTGATGCTTTTCCAATAATGGTTCTACCCTCTTCAATATCTGAATAGTTTCCTCAATACTTGGTTCGTCGATGAATATCGGTTGGAATCTTCTCACTAGTGCATTATCTTCCTCAAAATACCTAGTGTATTCGGAAGTTGTAGTTGCACCTATCACTCTAAAATCATCTCGAAGAAGTGCTGGTTTAAGTACAGATGCCATATCCATACCTCCACCTACCATACTTGATCCAAGGATATTATGGATCTCATCAATGAATAAGATCACATTTGTAGAATCGGTCACTTCATTAATTATTGCTATCATCTTCTCTTCAATATCTCCTCTCAACTTGCTTCCAGCAACTATCGCACTTAGATCCAATGCAATTATCCTTGAATTCATAAGCGAATTAGGAACTGTCCCGGCAGCGACCAGTTGAGCAAGCCCTTCCACGATAGCTGTTTTACCAACACCCGGATCTCCCACTATTATAGGATTATTCTTACTCCTTCGACTTAGGACATTTATTACCTGATTAAGCTCTTCATCCCTACCTACCAATGGATCTAACTTACCTTCATTAGCCAATTGGACAAGATCCTTTCCCAACATTGCTAATTGACCTTGGGATACCTGGTCGGATTCTGGTGCAGTGGGTTTAGCAAGGATACCGATCGGGTAAGTTGCAAAATTCACCAGATTATCCCTGAAATATTTAGAATTAAGCCCGATCGAAGCAAGATCTTTAGAAACGGTCATATCTCTTTGATCCAGAATTGCCATCAAAATATGCTCAGTTCCGACATAAACATGAGAATGCTTACTCGCCAATGAATATGCTATTCGCAAAGTGTCCTTACTCTCCTTTGAAAGCCTGACTGCAACATTTCCTCTGTTCTCACTAGCCTTCAGATCAAATGTTTTAGAACCAACAAATGTACGAACAACCTGATCAATATCTATCCCCATTGCTAAAAGAGCCCTAGAACCGAGAGAATCTGTATTACTTATGATCCCAAGGAAAAGATGCATAGGTGTAACCTCTCTCGAGAACAGGTCATCTGCGATAACCTGGGCGTACTTTAGGGACAGCCTTGCGTTGGCACTTAACTTGCTGAATGTATTACTTTTTGTTTCCGACTTTTTTGCTGGCATATTCTAATTATATCAATCTTAAGCAGTACGACCTCAATATTAAAATGCCCGGGTAGAGGTCGCTACACCGGGCATTTGAAAGATCTACAAGAGGCTATCAACTATTACTCTCTTCCGCAAGAACCTCATCTATCTGCTCCGCAAGTTCCCCTCTGGACACTTTCGAATCCGTATCTTTGGATACTATCTTTGATTTAGCCTTTGGTACTTCAGAATCCCATTTTAAACTAAGTCCCAGATGTCGCTCAGTTGACGATATAGAAAGGATCATAACCTTCACATCATCTCCTTCAGCTACAATATCTCTCGGGTCTTTGACCAACTTGTCCGACATTTCAGAAATATGGACAAGCCCATTCAAGCCTTTGTCTATTCTAACAAATGCTCCAAAGTCGACCACTTTTTGTACCTTACCTTCAACAACATCACCAACTTTATATTTCGCGATCACTTCAGACCAAGGATCTTCTTGTAATCTCTTGACACTATAAGCGACTCTTTTACCACCATCACTTACACCTATAACCATAACATCGACCTTATCACCGACCTTATAAAGTTCCCCGATATTCTCGACTTTGTCCCATGAAAGCTCTGATAGATGTACAAGTCCCTCAAGACCTGCAGCATTCACAAAGATACCATAAGGAGCAATACCACTAACCTCACCTTTCAGAACATCTCCCTCATCTACTGTTCTCAAGGTCTTTTCTCTCTGTTCGAGATCTCGAGCTTGAGTTACCATCTTTTCGGATAGGATGATCCTGTTCTTTTCACGATCCAATTCAATTATCCTCGTTTTTATCTCTTGACCAACAAGAGAAGTAAGTTTCTGTTGTACTCTAGCTGAAATATCTCTACCAACCTGTCTGACACCACTAGAGAAAACTCTTTGAGCATCAAGCTGAGATGTTGGTATAAAGCCTCGTATACCTCCCTGGAGTTCTACGATCACACCACCGTTGTTGGATTCAACAACTGTTGCTTCCACGATATCGTTTGCTTCTTTAGCCTTTTCTAGATCGATCCAGACACCTGCCTGTTGAGTTCTTCGGATAGAAAGTACCAACCGGCCTTCCTCATCCTCTGGTCGCACAACATAAACAAGTATCTCATCTCCCGGCTGTAAACTCTGTACATCAACAAGGTCAGAGCGAAGCTCCCTACCTGCGACTATACCTTCTGATTTGTATCCGACATCAACTATCAGTGCACCATTTAGGAGATCTATAACCGTTCCTTTGATGATATCTCCAGAAGACAAGGTCTTCAACTGATGAGAATCATCAGATACATATGAGTCGAACTGGCTATAAAGTTTGGAGGTGTCCTGGCTGACTGGATCTGAAACTGTTTTACTGTCTGCCATAAAATTTTTTGGACAACCGGATGTGCGGACTACCGGATGTCTGATAAAATTAATCTCCGCAACTGACGCGATTATAGCATAAATCAAGGATGAGAGAAGCTGCGTTCCACGAAATTGTGTAACACCCTATCTGGCTTTAATTGAACCACATTGAGAGCATATATCTTTGAATACACACTCACTATTTTCGGGTGATACACGAGCTTTACATACATACCTCCCATACAGAACGAAATGTGTGTTCACAAGGTGCCAATCTTCCTTTTTATAGAGCTTTTCAAGATCTCGGGCGATCAATTCAGGAGTTTTCTGATCTGTTAATCCTAACCTCGTAGCAACCCTCATCACATGAGTATCAGCACCGATCCCTTGATTTGCAGCATATAGATCATTCAGAAACACATTTGCTGTCTTAAGACCTACGCCGGGCAATTTGATCAATTCTTCAATTGTTTTAGGTACCTTCCCTGCAGATCCTTCATCGATCGATCGTGCTGTAGCAACGATATTCTTCGCCTTATTTCTATAATAATTAACAGACCCGATGATTTTCATCACCCCCTCTAGATCTGCACTTCCCAATGCTTTTGGATCAGGGAATCTTTGGAAAAGTTCTCTTGTTACTTTATTAACCTGCGCATCTGTAGTTTGTGCTGATAGGATTATGCATATTAGGAATTGGAAAGGGGTTTCCCAATTTTCGAGTTCAGACCTTGCATCTGGGAACAGTTCCTGCATTTTCATTAAGATATAGTAAGCTTTCTGCTTTTTTGTCATAATCGTATTATACCTTAACCAAACCAACCACAATGAAACCATCTGACAATAACAAGAACGGTAAAACTAGCAGCCCCCACACGACAAGCGAAACTAATCAAGCCGACACACCTAGCACTGCGAGTGCAACTAACCAGACCAACACGACCCATGCGACTGATGCAACCAACTCAACCAGTCCAGCGAACCCGACTAACACGACAGATCCG
>JACKFQ010000012.1 GCA_020632395.1 Candidatus Nomurabacteria bacterium
CTCTGCGGTTTGGGCTCCAATTGGAATGGGGGGCAATAGTGAAACCACTCCAATAACAAACACCGCAACCGCTGTAAATTTGAGCCTATACAGCCAGCGATGCAAAAATATTATCACTTAGCTAAGTTCTACACATATTCAGAATAAACATTTCCACCTACAGTGTCAATGTTTTCATCAGTTCTGTCAGGTTTGCAAGGGTGCATTTTTGATAAATGATAAAAGTCTGTCCTCAGCCATTCGATTTCTTCTTCCCCAAAAGCATTTTGGTTATGACATATGACAGGACAAAAGCTACCTATAGCATGAGGTCTACTTGGTACTTTTAAATTTGAGCCAACGAGTATTAAGTGTAAATTGATACTATCGCAGATAATCTTTGAGATCATCAGGTAATTTCGGATTGAATGCCTTACCGGTTGGGAGATTCAAGATCTGCTTTGATACAGACTCTGCTAAGGGACATGTTCCTGGCATATATTTCACACCCTCTAGTACTGTACCTGTCGGATAAATAACCGGATCATACCAATCAGATATGTAACTCCCCCTATTCTGTAAAAAACTCCTTAATTCATCACGATCGATCTCTTCGGGCAATATTACTGGGAATTTAATGAATGGACCGTTCCAATCAGGCAAAATACAACCAATCTCTCTCATCCAATCTAAACTTTTTCGATACTGATCGACCTGATCTGATCTCATAGATCTTAAAATCCCCAATTCACCAAGATAATGACTCACAACTCTTGCCAGCAACGGACTCAATTTTGATGGTGTAGATCTGGGTTGGCCACCGGACAATTCACTTTTCTCGAATCCAGTATTGAATATCCCAAGACGTTCAAATAGAGGTATCAAGACATTGGAACCAAAGGCCCCACTCTTTCGTGATAGTAACCTAATGATCGGATTTATCACCCACAGGAAGGTACGGATCCGAGAAGTGTACGAGATCGATGAGTATATCTGCTCCACAGGAGAAACAAAATTCGGGTCATTCACGATCAGTGCACCTCCAACCTTTGTAGGCAAGGTCTTTTCTAGGCCAAAGCTTATCACTGCCATCGAGGCTTTTTTACCAAGTGTCTCTCCATCATGGATCACCCCTAATGCATGTGCGCAATCCTCTATAGCTAAGATCCCTCGATCGTGGGCAATTTGAATTATCTCCTGGGCACCTGTGGGATTACCGAAGGTATACTGCACCAAAACAGCCCTGATATCAGACTCCTTATCTAGAAGTTCCTTAAATCTTGAGGGTGACATGTTCAATGTTGATCGATCGATATCGACATAAACGGGGATGTGTCCATTCCAAATGATCGGGTTTACAGCAGAATTACAAGTAAAAGGCTGTACAGCGATCTTCGAACCAGGAGGAAGTGCCAATGCTTTGATAGCAATATATAGAGCTGATCTGCCATTCTCAGTCAGATAGATATTTTCACTTGAGTAGAGATCCCCTAGTGTAGTATTTAGTTCGTCCAGCTGTTGATGAGAATAGCTAGACGGCGAAACGATGATATTGAGATACTCTATAAGGTCATTCATA